>NZ_JYGP01000002.1:905689-1207586 GCF_000960005.1 Streptococcus mitis
AAACTGATGATAAAGTTTGACAATGGCACGAACTAAGATAGCACAGAAGAAAAAGACAGAAATAAAGCGCACCACAAACAAGGAAAGCACAAAAGGAAGGGAAAATGCGTAATATCCTAACTTAATGTATTCATAGACAAAGCTAACAAGCGTAATCCCAATACTATTGGCAGTTAGAGAGAGCCAACTTTCATAGCGATTCTTGGTTACGATAAAACCAAGTTCACTTCCCAAACCTTGAACCAAGCCAGACAAAAGGGCACCTAGACCGAATTGGCTACCATAAAGGACTTCAGCAAGCGCAGCTAGCACTTCTCCAATCGTTGCACTTCCCACTCTTGGAACAAAGATGGCCGCAATGGGTGCAGCCATACACCAGAGACCAAAGAGGATTTCATTGGCAAAGGCCTGCAAACCAAGAGGGGCTAAAATCAGAGTGAGGATATCAAACAGATAGCCTGATCCCACAAAAACGCCACCAAAAAAGATAGACAAGAAAGCAAGTAAGATAACATCTTTTAACTGCCATTTTTTCAACATAAAAAAACTCCTTTTTTAAAGAAAAGTGGGGCATTCAAGGAGATTTACCTAAATGCTTTGTATCATCTTCATCCAGTTTCGTAAAAGAAAAAACTCTAATTACAGATAGAAATTAGAGTTCAGCTTACAAGATTAGATGGTTAGTTTCTATAAAAACAAAACCATTTCACATTTCCCTTCGCCAGTCTTAACTGTATCAGGTTCAATGGGTATCATCTCAGCCTAAAGCACCCCAAATGTCTTTATTATTTAATTATATAAATATTATAACAAACGATTTTTCCCATTTCAAGAAATTGAACTGGAAATACAACCTTGCACTCACAAATACAGCAGATCTTTCTTTGGTTAGATCGATACCTATTGTTCACTCATTTCTCGAACAGTTTTTTCTATATTTTTTGCATACGATATTGCTGAAATGATTGAAACACCGTCAACATTGGTCTTCATAATGTCTTTAATATGTTTCGTCTGTATCCCACCAATTGCAACTAAGGGCATTTGTGGCAATAGTGTCCGCATCAATTTAAGACCTTCATAACCTATAGCACCACCAGCATCATCCTTTGACTGGGTATCAAATACAGGACCAACACCGACATAATCTACATATTCAACTTTTGATTGTTGAAATTCTTCCTCGTTTTTTATAGAAAGACCAATTATTTTATCTGGCATCAATTTTCTAATTTCATCAACTCCAAGGTCATCTTGTCCTACATGTACGCCATCAGCGTCAATTTCCATCGCCAAATCAATATCATCATTAACAACAAACGGAACATTGTATTTTTTACAAAGATCCTGTAGTTTAATTGCTAATTCGACTTTTTCTTTACCTTCCAGGGCCCCCTCACCTTTTTCACGGAATTGAAATAAGGTTATACCACCTTTTAAGGCTTCCTCAACGACTCTATATAGATCTTTTCCCTGGCAAGTAGTCGTTCCACAAATAAAATATAGTTTTAGTAATTCTTTTTGAAACATCTTACTTCACTCTTTTGAATTTCTTTACATCTTCATCTGTAATCTCGTATAAGGCATTTATAAATTCAACTTTAAATGTTCCAGGAAGATCTCCATTTGGACGTTTTTCTGCCATTTCTCCAGCGATATTGTAAACCAACATTGCTGTTTCTAATGATTTCAATTCTTGACCTTTTTCTAGTCCGATAAAGCTTGCTACCACTGCCCCTAATAAACATCCAGTTCCAATAACTTTTGGCATCATGGCACTACCATTATGAATCGTTACCACTTCTCCATTTACCGCAATAGCATCCACTTCACCTGTTACTACTATTGGAATATTGAACTTCTCATTTGCTGCTAGAGCAATTTCGTCAATATTATCTACGCCTGCACTATCTACTCCTTTAGATGCCACATTTATTCCTACTAAAGAGGCAATCTCGCCAGCATTTCCCCTAATCGCTGCCAGTTTGTAATTATTGATTAGATCATCTGCTACTTTTTTTCTATATTCTCCTGCTCCACAGGCTACAGGATCTAAAACTGCTGGGACATTATATTTCTCTGCAATTTTCAGAGCAGCTTGGTATAATTTCCAATTTTCATCTGTCAATGTTCCTATGTTTATTAATAAACCACCAGCATACTTTAACAAATCCTCTAAATCTGCTGGAAACTCACTCATGGCTGGTGATGCACCCAGTGCTACTAATCCATTTGCTGTGAAATTTTTTACTACATCGTTGGTTATGCAAATGATCAAAGGTGCTTTTTCTTTTAATAATTTTAAACTTGTCATATTGAAATCCTTCCTTTTCACTTTATACGATCTACTGATTTCGATTTATTTCTATCTTTCGTTAAGAAATTTTTTCATTTACATTGAATGATTTACCTCATCAAATTTGTAAATATCCTAAACCTTCACTAGGCGTCATAGCCAATATCAAAAAAGGCTAATTCTAAAGCGACTGCTTGGTTCCAGCGTTGCTGAAGTTCTGTCAAATCTTCTAGACCTTTCCCAACACGATTGAGTTCATCAACCAGAAATTGAACCCACTCTGCAAAGAAAGGACCTCTGTGGAGATTAATCCATTCCGAATGAATGTAGGCTTCAGGTAGAGCCAAATCTTTAGAACCCCAGTCTAAATAGAGACCTTCTGCAATGACCAGCATGACCAAAAGATGGGCATAGTTTGATGAATCCACTGCCGAATACATTAGATCCTGAAAGGCTTTTGTTACAGGATGCAAGGTCACTTCCAGATAATCATTCTCAGATACTTTTAACTCTTTGAAAGCCTTCTGGAAATAACCGTCTTCATCTGCTTCAAGAAAGCCTAGTTGCTTGGCAAAACGAAGCTTGGATTCAAGCTGGTCTGCGTGGGCTACGCAGGCACCCAGCATGGATAAGAAGGCATCAAAGAAGTGATAATCTTGAATTAGGTAGTCTTTTAAGACCTTATTCTCAATTGTCCCCGCAAAAAGTTCCTTAACAAAACGATGATTGATTGCAGCCTGCCAATCCTTCTGACTGCTTTTTAATAATTCTCCAACGGTCAAACCTGACTCAAATGCATAGTCTTGTGTTTCCATATTTATTTTTCCTTTCTTTACTCCTTAGTAATCAATAAAATATCAAGAGATACCAAGCAAAATCGTAATTCCACCTGATACTTTTAAAGAACATCGAGGGCATTTGCAGAGAGCTACCTAAACAAGCCTATCCAGTTTGTATAAACAAAAAAAACTCCAATTACAATCGAGAATTAGAGTTGACTTACAAGATTAGATCGTTCATTTCGCTATACGAAAAAAACTGTTCACATTTCCCTTCGCCAGTCTTAACTGTATCAGGTTCAATGGGTATCATCTCAGCTTAAAGCACCCCAAATGTCTTTATTATTTAATTACTGCACCAGTATAGCAAAAAATGAAAGCCCTAGCAAGATATTTGACTGAAAAATATATTTATATAGATTTTGATACGATTTCCCTTTATTAAAACAAAACGTTCAAAACACAAACAAAAACCTCCACATTCAGTGGAGGCAATCTTTTTATCAATACAATTTTAAGTCGCGTGGGTCAACTGGGAAGGTTGGGTTGTATGGGTTGTGACGGAGTTTGAAGTGTTTGACATCTTCAATGGTCTGAGTTCCAGATAACTGCATAACTGTCTTCAATTCTGCATTCAAGTGTTCAAAGACTTGGCGTACACCGACACTACCACCAAGGGCCAAGCCATAGATAACAGGGCGGCCAATAGCTACCAAGTCTGCTCCTGAAGCCAAAGCTTTAAAGACGTGTTGACCACGACGAATACCTGAGTCAAAGACGATTGGTACGCGTTTGTCAACTGCTTCTGCTACTTCTTGAAGTGAGTCAAAGGCAGCTGGCCCACCGTCGATTTGACGGCCACCGTGGTTGGTTACCCAGATACCAGAGGCACCTGCAGCAAGCGAACGTTCAACGTCCTCACGGCATTGTGGTCCCTTGACATAAACAGGAAGTCCTGAGTATTCAGCGATGAATTCTACATCACGTGGAGACAAGCGTTGTTTAGCTGATTTGTAAACAAAGTCCATTGATTTTCCAGCACCTTCTGGCAGGTATTCTTCAACAATCGGCATGCCAACTGGGAAGACAAAACCATTACGCTTGTCCACCTCACGATTGCCTCCTACAGTTGCATCTGCAGTCAATACAATCGCTTTGTAGCCTTCAGCCTTCACACGGTCCATAATGTGGCGGTTAATGCCATCATCCTTACTAAAGTAAAATTGGAACCAATGAGGTGTCCCTTGAAGGGCTTCTGTAATTTCTGGAAGATCGACAGTAGAGTAGGAACTGGTTGTATAGAGGGAACCAAACTCATGCACACCACGCGCAGTCGCCACTTCACCCTGTTCATTTGCCAATTTATGAGCCGCAACAGGCGCCATAATGATTGGTGAAGATAATTTTTCGCCTGCAAATTCAATCTCTGTACTTGGATTTTCTACATTGCAAAGTGTATGAGGAACGATGAGTTTGTGGTTAAAGGCACGAATATTCTCACGCAAAGTGAAAGTATCTTCCGCCCCACTAGCGATATAGCCAAATGCTGCTTTAGGAATAACTTGTTGCGCCATTGGCTCCAAATCATAGGTATTGATGAAATCTACATGACCTTCTGCATTGCTTGTTTTGTATGACATAAAATGCCCTCCTTAATAAGTAAGCGTTTACTTTGTATATTACAAAAATATCTTAACTCTTTTTTCAAAACTTTTCAAATATTTTGTTTGTAAATTTCAGAAATTTTATGTCTATGATAAAAAATCCTTATAACGGCAATAAAAAATAGATATTATCCAAAGAAGATTTTAAGTGCTACAATAACTGTATTATTTCTAGATGGGAGGTTCTATTTTTGGATTGGTCCATTGTTGAACAATATCTACCACTATATCAAAAGGCATTCTTTCTAACCTTGCATATTGCAGTTTGGGGAATTCTGGGATCCTTTCTGCTCGGTTTAATCGTTAGTATCATCCGACATTATCGAATCCCTGTTTTGGCGCAAGTAGCGACAGCCTATATTGAATTGTCACGTAATACGCCCCTTTTGATTCAACTCTTCTTTCTCTACTTCGGACTTCCCCAAATAGGGATTGTCCTATCTTCAGAAGTCTGTGCCGCTTTAGGACTGGTCTTTTTAGGAGGCTCCTATATGGCAGAATCTTTCCGAAGTGGGCTGGAAGCCGTCAGTCAAACCCAGCAGGAGATTGGATTAGCAATCGGTCTGACACCTGTGCAGGTCTTTCGCTATGTAGTTCTTCCGCAAGCAACAGCGGTGGCCCTACCGTCTTTTAGTGCCAATGTCATTTTCCTCATCAAGGAAACCTCTGTTTTCTCAGCAGTAGCTTTGGCCGACCTCATGTACGTCGCCAAGGACTTGATTGGACTCTATTATGAGACAGACATTGCGCTAACTATGTTGGTAGTTGCTTACCTTATCATGTTGCTCCCCATCTCACTGGTCTTTAGCTGGATAGAAAGGAGGCTCCGCCATGCAGGATTCGGGAATCCAAGTACTCTTTCAGGGAAATAATCTCCTGAGAATCTTACAGGGATTGAGCGTTACGATTGGGATATCCATCCTATCTGTCCTCTTATCCATGATATTCGGGACAGTCATGGGAATCATCATGACCTCCCATTCTAGAATCATACGATTTTTAACACGATTGTATCTGGAATTCATCCGTATCATGCCCCAACTGGTGCTACTCTTCATCGTTTACTTTGGCTTGGCTCGAAACTTTAATATCAATATCTCAGGTGAGACTTCTGCTATTATCGTTTTCACCCTCTGGGGAACAGCTGAAATGGGGGACTTGGTCCGTGGAGCCATCACTTCCCTCCCTAAGCATCAGTTTGAAAGTGGACAGGCACTAGGTTTGACAAACGTTCAGCTTTACTACCACATCATCATCCCACAGGTCTTGAGAAGATTGCTACCGCAGGCTATCAATCTGGTTACTCGGATGATTAAAACCACTTCCTTGGTTGTTTTGATAGGGGTTGTTGAGGTTACAAAGGTTGGACAACAAATCATCGATAGCAATCGCCTGACCATCCCAACTGCTTCCTTCTGGATTTATGGAACCATTCTAGTCTTGTATTTCGCAGTCTGTTTCCCTATTTCCAAACTATCCACTCACCTAGAAAAACATTGGAGGAACTAAATGTCTGAAACTATTTTAGAAATCAAGGAACTAAAAAAATCCTTCGGAGACAATCCCATCCTCCAAGGTCTATCCCTACAAATCAAAAAAGGAGAAGTTGTGGTCATCCTAGGACCATCCGGTTGTGGGAAAAGTACCCTCCTTCGTTGCCTCAATGGCTTAGAAAGTATTCAAGGTGGAGATATTCTTCTGGATGGTCAGTCTATAGTTGAAAATAAAAAAGACTTTCACCTAGTTCGCCAAAAGATTGGCATGGTCTTTCAAAGCTATGAACTCTTTCCCCATCTGGATGTCCTACAAAACCTCATCCTAGGCCCTATCAAGGCTCAGGGAAGGAACATGAAAGAAGTGACAGAGGAAGCTTTGCAATTACTAGACCGTGTCGGTTTGCTAGACAAACAACATAGCTTTGCTCGTCAATTGTCTGGTGGACAGAAGCAACGGGTTGCAATTGTCCGTGCCCTCCTCATGCACCCAGAAATTATCCTCTTTGACGAAGTGACTGCTTCGCTGGATCCAGAAATGGTGCGTGAGGTGCTGGAACTGATCAATGATTTGGCCCAAGAAGGCCGTACCATGATTTTAGTAACCCATGAAATGCAGTTTGCCCAAGCAATTGCCGATCGGATTATCTTCCTCGACCAAGGGAAAATCGCTGAAGAAGGAACAGCTCAAGCCTTCTTTACCAATCCTCAAACCAAACGAGCTCAGGAATTTTTAAACGTCTTTGACTTTAGCCAATTTGGCTCATATCTATAAAGGAGATTCTTATGAAACTATTCAAACCACTCTTAACTGTTTTGGCACTTGCCTTCGCCCTTATCTTTGTCACAGCTTGTAGCTCAGGTGGAAATGGTGGTGCATCATCAGGTAAAACCACTGCCAAGGCTCGCACAATCGATGAAATCAAAAAAAGCGGTGAGCTACGAATCGCCGTATTTGGAGATAAAAAACCGTTTGGTTACGTTGACAATGACGGTTCTTACCAAGGTTACGATATTGAACTTGGGAACCAATTAGCCCAAGACCTTGGTGTCAAGGTCAAATACGTTTCAGTCGATGCTGCCAACCGTGCGGAATACTTGATTTCAAACAAGGTAGATATTACTCTTGCCAACTTTACAGTGACTGACGAACGCAAGAAACAAGTTGATTTTGCCCTTCCATACATGAAAGTATCACTCGGTGTTGTGTCACCAAAAGATAAAGTCATCAAAGACGTTAAAGAATTAGAAGGCAAAACCTTGATTGTCACAAAAGGAACAACTGCTGAAACTTATTTTGAGAAAAATCACCCAGAAGTAAAACTCCAAAAATATGACCAATATAGCGATGCCTACCAAGCCCTTCTTGACGGACGTGGAGATGCCTTTTCAACTGACAATACGGAAGTCCTAGCTTGGGCGCTTGAAAACAAAGGATTTGAAGTAGGAATTACTTCCCTCGGTAATCCAGATACCATTGCAGCAGCAGTTCAAAAAGGCAACCAAGAATTGCTAGACTTCATCAATAAAGATATTGAAAAATTAGGTAAGGAAAACTTCTTCCACAAGGCCTATGAAAAAACACTTCACCCAACCTACGGTGACGCTGCTAAAGCAGATGACCTGGTTGTTGAAGGTGGAAAAGTCGACTAATACTCTTCGAAAATCAAATTCAAACCACGTCAGCTTTATCTACAACCTCAAAGCTGTGCTTTGAGCAACCTGCGGCAAGCTTCCTAGTTTGCTCTTTGATTTTCATTGAGTATAATATTCAATGAAATCACAAAATGAAATCAGGTAATCCTAGTGAGTACCTGATTTTCTATGTTTTAGGCATTTTGCCAATTTTCTTGGTCTTCTTTAAATCGTTTTAGAAGGTCGAGTCCTTCTGGTGTGATGTAACCTTCTTCTTGGGCTAGATGAATCAATTCACTGTAGTTAGAAAGCGTCACAAGTTTGACACCTGCATCTGAGAAGTTCTTATCTGCTTTTGGCAATTGGTAACTGAAAATTGCTACTACACCAAGCACATCTGCTCCTTCTCGCTTGGCTGCGGCTACGGCTTCAAGAACAGAACCACCTGTTGAAATAAGATCTTCAACCACTACCATTTTTTGACCTTGATTTACCCGACCTTCGATTTGATTACCAGCACCGTGGTCTTTTGGTTTGCTACGGATGTAGGCAAATGGCAGATTCATCTTATCAGCAATGATGGCTCCGTGAGGAATCCCTGCTGTCGCAGTTCCTGCAATCACCTCAACCTCAGGAAATGCTTCTTTGATAGCATCCACAAAACCATTTTCAATTAAGTTACGAGTTTCTGGATAGGCTAGTGTCACACGATTATCAGTGTAAATCGGTGACTTGATACCAGATGCCCAAGTGAAAGGCTCCTCTGGTTTGAGGTAAACTGCTTGAATTTTCAAGAGGTGGCTAGCGATATCTTTAGCAAGTGTCATGGTCTTCTCCTTTTGTTTTTCTAATCTAGTTCTTTAATTCCAGTCCTGTGTCCATTCATCCTTGATGGCATGATAAGCTGCAACAGGATTCTCAGCTTGGGTAATGGGACGTCCCACTACGATATAGTCACTACCGATTTGATAGGCATCAGCAGGTGTCATCACGCGTTTTTGGTCTCCAACTGCAGCACCTGCTGGACGAATGCCCGGTGTCAGACAGATAAAATCTGGATTGGTGGCCTGCTTGATGAGTTGCACTTCCTGAGCCGAGCAAACAACACCATCTAATCCCGCTTCAGCCGTCTTCTTGGCATAATGAATCACTGACTCCTGCAGACTGGTTTGGATATTTTGAAAATCCTTCATCTGAGCTTCTGAGGTTGATGTGAGCTGAGTGACAGCGATCAATTTGGCTTGACTTCCAAGACCTTCACGCGCAGCCTTCATCATCTCTACACCACCAGCTGCATGAACATTGGTCATATCCACACCAAGCTGAGACAAAACCTTCATGGCTGACTTGACTGTATTGGGAATGTCATGAAGTTTAAGATCAAGAAAGACGCTATGTCCCAAGTTTTTTAAATAGGAAATAATCTCAGGCCCCGTTGCGTAATAAAGCTCCATCCCTACCTTTAGATAAAGGCTTTCTTCTACTGGGAAAAGAGCTAAAAATTCCTTGACCGCCTCAAAACTAGGAAAATCAAGAGCAATAACTGGACGATGTTCTCGCATAGGTTTCTCCTTTTACCTTTGCTAGTGAGAGAGTCTGGCCACAAGAAGCCACGAAAAAAGGAACCTGCCAACAGCAAGGTTCCACGAAAAATGGGTAGTCTCCACCCTTTCACCGTCTAACCTTAGCTGCCTCTCTGGACTGCTTTAAAGGTTTTTTACTATTCTATTATTTCTACTAGCACTTGTCAAGTAAAAACATGGTCACTAAAGAGCTATAGAAAAAAAGCTAAACCTAGCGACGCGATGAACGCTGACTTGTTTGATTTCGATTGCTCTCTTCCTCCAATTTTTTCTTCTCTTCTTCCAATTTATTCTGCTGTTCTTCCAGTCTTTTCTTCTCTTCCTCTTTTTGTTTCTTCTCAGCTTCCTTGGCCTCTTGTTTGGCCTTTTCCTCAGCTTCCATAATTAATTTATCCGCCACAGTGTAACTGTAAATTCCAGCTTCCATGTCAATCACACTCGGTTCTGACAATTGTGGCTTAATCTTACTGTAATATGGCAGTTTCTTACTCATTTCAGAAAGGGGAACCAAAACTTCGTCCGAATCATTCATAGTCAATCGAATTAAATCTGATGTGACCTTGCTTGGGGCTAATTCCACCTTCTGGATAGCCGCCTTGAGTTCTGGACTAATTTGAGCAAGTTCTGACGTAAAGGTCTTGATTTGTTCGCTGTCATTAAAGAGAACTGATATATAAGTTTCTGGCAGACTCACCAAACTCACCGAACTGGTCTCAAGCTGACCGCTTGAAAGGATTGGATAATGACTTTCTCCAGAAACATAGTAGGCCACAATATCATATTCCTTAACCTTGATAGTAAACTTGGTTGGAAATTGATAGACAAGCTGAGCTGATTCAACCCAATAGTTAGACTTGATCTGCTCTTCATATTTTGCCTTGTCTAGCAGAAGGTTAATCGTATAATCCGAATCCTGAATGCCTGAAGCCTGTCGAATATCATCAGCTGTAGTTTGCACTGTTCCCTCAACACGAATATCCTTCATGGTCGCATAAGGGCTGAGCAAGTAGGCAGAGACAGCCAATAAAAGCAGACTGAGAAACAAAATCGAGATAGCCCGCCAGATATGAACTCCTGGAATTTTCGGTTTGACCGGTTTTTCCTTTACAGGCTTTTTCTCTGCCTTTTTCTCCCGTTTATCCTCTTTCTCTGTCTCTTTAGACTTTGATTTTTCTTTGGATATTTCTTTTTTGACGTCTTCTGACTCTTCTGCTTTTTCTTCAGTATCATCCTTAGCTGATTTTGGGTCTTTTGGATCAGATTCACTCTCCTGGTCCTCGGTTGCATCTGACTTTTCAGATTTCGAAGCCATTCGAGCTTGTCTTTCCTTTTCCTTCTCCTCAGCTAGGGCCGCCTCTTCTTCAGCCTTCTTTTTTAGATATTCCTGATTTCGTTTCTGCCATTCTGATAACTCTTTAAATTCTTCGAGGATTTCTTTGCCCTCTTTTTTCTTATCTTTTGACATTTACTTTCCTTATGATAAATCTTTTTTCAACAATTGATAAAAATCTGCTAGAGATTTCAATTCCTTAGAAACCTTCATCTTCGCTTGATAGTCTTCCTTGTGGCTTAGTAAGTGAGAAAGCTTCTCTTCTAAACTGTCCAAGGTCAAATCGCTTTCTTGAAGCTCTTCTGCATAGCCTTTTTTTACAAAGTAAGCCGCATTTTCAATCTGGTCTCCACGACTAGCTTCACGACCAAGTGGCACAATAACATGTAATTTTGCCATGGCTAAGAGCTCAAAAATCGTATTGGCACCACCACGTGTCACAACAATATCAGCCAATTCCATCAAGGGTTGATAGAGATTGGTCACATAGTCAACACGAAAGAGATTTTGGCTCAACTCATTCAGGCTAGAATCTCCAGTTAAATTGATAATATTGTAGCGCTCTGTCAGTTCTTTCTTATGGTCTGTCACCAATTGGTTAAAGACACGAGCGCCTGCAGAACCACCAACAAACAATACTGTTGGCAATTTGGGATTAAAGTGAGTTTGAATATCCACCAATTCATCGGGTTCCGGAGTGTTTTGGTCTGAAACCTTTGTCACTGCTCCCACATGCTCGACCTTAGCCAAACTTGAAGCTTGCTCAAAGGTTGAATACATCTTAGTTGCAAATTTATAGGCGATTTTATTGGCCAAGCCCATAGATAGGTCAGATTCGTGAATAAAGACAGGCACTCCTGATACACGCGCTGCGATCACAGGCGGCACAGAGACAAAGCCTCCCTTTGAAAAAAGGGCCTGTGGACGAAGTCGCAACATAATAAAGAGAGATTGGACAATTCCCCAACCAACTTTGAAGACATCCAGCATATTTTGCCAAGAGAAATAACGACGCAATTTTCCAGTCGCAATGGAGTGGAAGGTGACATCCAAACCTGACTTAAGGATTTCTTGGTGTTCGATACCACGCTTGTCCCCGATATAGTGGACTTCCCAGCCATCTTCGATGAACTTGGGCATCAACAAAAGGTTGAGAGTAACGTGTCCAACCGTCCCCCCACCTGTAAAGACAATTTTTTTCATATTATTCCTTTAACTCCGCTACTGTGTCGATAAAGAGGTCGCCACGTACTTCAAAGTTAGCATACATATCCCAGCTGGCATTGGCAGGACTGAGAAGGACTACATCTCCTTGAGTTGCAAGCTCGTAAGCCTTGCGGGTCGCATCTGCAATATCAGTCGCATCCACATATGCCACACCAGCCTTGTCTGCTGCCCGTTTAACACGTTCTGCAGACTGACCGAGGATGACCATCTTCTTGAGTCCAGTAATGTCTGGAACCAATTCGTCAAACTCATTACCACGGTCCAAACCACCTGCAATCAAGACGACCTTGCTGTTGTCAAATCCTGACAAGGCTTTTTGAGTTGCTAAGATATTGGTTGACTTGCTATCATTATAAAATTTGACACCCTTGATTTCATCCACAAATTGGAGACGGTGTTTGACACCACCAAAGGCTGAAAGAGTTTCTTTGATGGTTTGGTTGTCCACACCACGAAGCTTGGCTACAGCAATCGTCGCAAGGGCATTTTCCACATTGTGGCTACCTGGAACTCCGATTTCATTCGCTGCCATGACCACTTCCCCACGGAAGTAGAGCTGACCATCTTCCAAATAAGCTCCATCAACCTTTTCCTGTGTTGAGAATGGTACAACTGTAGCTTGTGTTTTAGTAGCCAATTCTTTTGCCAAGTCTTGGTTAAAGTTCAAGACAAGGAAATCAGCCACTGTCATCTTGTTCTGGATATTCCACTTGGCTGCCACATATTCCTCAAAAGAACCATGATAATCGATATGAGTTGGCATGAGGTTGGTAATTACTGCAATCTCAGGATGGAATTCTTGAATGCCCATGAGTTGGAAAGAAGAAAGTTCCATGACAAGCGTATCCTTATCTGTCGCAGTTTGAGCCACTTGACTGGCTGGATAGCCGATATTTCCTGATAAAAGACCATGTTGACCAGCAGCAGTCAAAACGTCTCCAATCATAGTCGTTGTGGTTGTTTTACCATTTGAACCAGTAATACCAACAATCGGTGCTTCAGAAATCAAATAAGCCAATTCCACCTCAGTCAAGACTGGAATTCCCTTGGCCAAAGCTTTTTCAATCATGGGATTACTGTATGGAATACCTGGATTTTTCACCATAAGGGCAAACTCTTCATCCAAGAGTTCCAAAGGATGGCCACCTGTGATAACCTTGATCCCTTCTTCCAGCAAACTTTGGGCAGCTGGATTGTCCTCGAATGGTTTCCCATCATTTACCGTCACAATGGCACCAAGCTTGTCCAACAAACGAGCTGCAGATTCACCAGACTTGGCCAAACCTAAAACAAGGACTTTCTTATTTTTAAATTGATCTATTACTTTCATATCTCGAACTCCATTTCTACTCTTACTATTTTACCATTTTTATGGAAATAAAAAAGCCACAAAGTGTGTTTGTGACTCTTTCTTCTAACTGAATTTTACCTTATCATCTATGTGATAAATCGGTAACTCTAATGACTTGGTCCACTTGCTCCCAAATCAGAGGATTGTGGGTCGCAATAATAATAGTTCGATTCGGATTTTTTAAAGATTCTAGGATAGAAAGTAATTCCTCAGAGTTTTTGGGGTCTAAAGAAGCGGTTGGTTCATCTGCGAGGATCAAAGGTGGATCCTTTAAAATTATCTTCGCTAGTGCAACACGTTGTGCTTCTCCTCCTGATAATTCAAAGATAGGTTGCTTTAAATCTAAATAAGAGAGGTTGACACGGTTTAGAGCTTGTTTCATCAAAGAGATTTTCTCTTTTTCTTTCAACTTTTTACCAACTAAACCCAGATTGAGGTTCTCTTTGACGGTTTGGCTTTCAATTAAGCCAAAATCTTGAAATAAGTATCCCAAGTAATCTCTAAAGAAAACAGAAGGCTTGATGTCCTTAAGAGAAGTACCATCATAGATGATTTGCCCTTTATCATATGGCTCTAATCGCCCAATCATATTCAAGAGTGTTGTCTTACCACAGCCACTTGTCCCAATTAAGGCATAAATTTTCCCACCTTCAAAATGAAGATTCGTATCTGAAAATAGCTGACGGCTTCCAAATTTTTTAGATATATTCTTTAGTTCAATCATCCTATTTTCCTTTCATAATTGTCATAGAAACACGAGATTCTTTCTGCGCTTGACGGTAAAGCGTCAAAACTGCACTAGCTAGAAAGACTAATAAAGTGAGCAAGCCAATCACCAAGTCTCGACTGCTTAAAATAAAGAGACTAGCACCAAATACAAAACTGGCAAATTGACTAACCATATACTGAGCATGTGTTTCAAAAAATCGTAAACCTGAAATTCGTTTAATCAAGATATCTCGGCGGAATTGCTCGAAATATAGAAGATTGACAGAATAAAAGAGTAACAAGGAACTAGCTATTCCAACAATAGCCCCTAGGATTAAAGTTGCTGTTTCAGTTTGAACTTCATTATAACGAGTTAGATAAACACTTCTTCCTTCTTTAAGGTAGGATACTTGCTCATAAATTCCAGCTTTCTTCAAGAGTTCTAGCCCACTCTCATATCCTTTGATAAAGAGTTGTTTTCCAGCATTGATAGACCAACTAGATTTGGAAATGATACTATCACCTGTAGATGTTGGAGTAAATACAACTAAAATCGGATCAGTCAAATACTGAGTGGATACGGGATTCTCACCGTTATTATAAACAAACCGCTTTTCTCCAGTTGGAAGATAGCTAACAATCGCTCTCATTTCATACTCTAAAGGAGCACTTGCCTCCTCACCAGATTTTCCATAATAACTCAATCTTTCTTCAAAAACTTTCTTAAGTTCTGCTTCTCGAGAGCGCAAATGTTCTGGTAATAAGAGTCCAAATTCCCCTTTTTGAAGATGGGCTAGTTTCTGTCTAGTCTCACCATTTACAGATACATTTTCCTTGTCCAAATAACTTGGACTGACATAGAGAACATTAGCATCTGGACTATAGGTATCCAGTGTCTCTCCCTGTTCACTTTTTCCTTGAGGATTTGCAAAATGAATGAGATTATCTTTTACAAATAGAGCCTGTTCTTTTTCAACTGCTTCTTTGGAAAATTCATACCACTTATTCTGATTTTCTGTATCTTTTACTCTATCACCTAAGCCAAAGGAAATCTGGTAATAGTCTGCTCTGTCCTGCCATGCTTGTTTTGAAATTTCAAGTTCTTTCAATCGTTGGTAAGACGTCAAACCTGTCTTAACAGCGTAGCCTACTGTAAAAACAGCTACTAACTGACACAATAGGGTTAAAGCCATCAAGCGTTTAAGGGGTAATCTGCCCTTGATAACGGGAACTAATGCTTTGTAACTCAAACTCATTAGATAAAGAAGCATTAGTAAAATTGAAATCGCCAATAAAAACAACAGATAGAAACTAATCCCAAAACCATAGGTGGCTAACAAGATAGGATAAAACAAACCTTGACTAAAAAGAACGACTCCCCCACCTAGGAAGGAAAGGAGGGCTGATAGAAGGAGCCATTTGATATCAGTAGATAAAGAATGCCCCATGATGGATAAGAGAGTCTGACCAGAAAAGAGTTTTATACCTGCTGCTCTCATTTCCTTAATCCGAGTAATAATCACCAGAGCAAAGAAAGATAAGCCAAATATTGCTAAACTAATTAAAATAAGGGGAATTAGTAACATTCTAAAAGCAAGAGTATAGGGCGGTGTCTTTCGGTCAGGAATTGCTTTATAACCCAAATCTCCTAATTTATCGGCAAGCTTTTCTTTCGTCAAGGAGCCTGACAAAAGGAGATAACTATTTAGTGGATCACTACGTTCACGACTTTCTTGACTAGCTTCTTGGAATTCTTTTGGTAAAGTTCCCTGACCATAAGTTGCATAAGTAAAGTGAGTCGTCCCATCCTTACTCGGCTCTACAATTCTCCTAGCTATTAAACTCTGTTCAGAGTTTACAAACTTCTCCAATTCCTGTTCAAATACCTCACGCGTCGGCTCTTGAGTATCTTTTTTGACACGAAGTAAGGAGACGGAATCATAGCTTGCATATAAATATTGTGGCGCACGTAAGACAATAATCCAAGCAAGAAAGAAGCTGAGAAAAAAAGTTGATAATAATATGAATAGTTTCTTCATAGTAGACTCCTTGTATAAGAGAATAACCCTATAGAACAAAGATTGAATGTTTTATCAATTCTTAGAATTATTTTCCTAGTTTAATCAATCACACCCTGAACAACAAGACAATAATACTCTTCAAAAATCAAATTCAAACCGCGTCAACGTCGCCTTGCCGTACTCAAGTACAGCCTGCGGCTAGTTTCCTAGTTTGCTCTTTGATTTTCATTGAGTATAAATTTAATCCTTCCTCGTTTTGAAAACGATTTCTTTTTACTTAAGTATATCACTTTTTATATAATCTATCAACATATCTTACTAAGATATCATTAGTAATGAAGTTTTATAATTTCCTAAAAAATAGAAGACATTAGAGGATTTTATTCCAGTTTTCGCCTTCATACTTTACAAGCAAAAGAGATGATGTTATAGTAAAAGGCAATTCAAACTATTGTCAAATTTCTACAAAAAAAGAGAGCCAAAGCTCTCTTTTTATCTTCTTTTGTTTTTACTAACCGACATGAGGGTAATATCTCGCAAGCTAAAGTATGCTAGGAAGAGCATGGCGATTGCGATAAAGAATTCTGTCGGTAGCTGAAAGATTTGCAGAACAGACAGCATCAGCAAAATCAAGAGTGCTACGAAAGCAAAGACGACAAGGACGATATTGACTGTCCCTTTAATGCTTTCTGGTGTCGCAAATACATAGAGTAGTAATAAGAGGAGTCCTATGATTAAATAAACCATCTTTATCTCTTTCTAGCTCTTATTCAGCTGATTTTTTCTTCTTGTTAGCTTTCTCACGCTCTGCCTTGTTAAGGATTTGTTTACGCAAACGGATAGACTCAGGCGTTACTTCCATGTACTCATCGTCGTTCAAGAACTCAAGAGACTCTTCAAGGGTCAAGATACGAGGTGTCTTGATAACAGCTGTTTGGTCCTTAGTAGCTGAACGAACGTTGGTCATTTGTTTCGCCTTAGTGATGTTAACTGTCAAGTCGTTCTCACGAGAGTTTTCACCGATGATCATTCCTTCGTAAACCTCAGTACCTGGGTTGACAAAGATCGTACCACGTTCTTCGATAGACATGATTGAGTAAGTTGTAGCCTTACCAGCATCGATAGAAACAAGGGCACCACGGTGACGACCACCAATTTCACCTGGAATCAATGGCAAGTATTGGTCGAAGGTATGGTTCATGATACCGTAACCACGAGTCATTGACAAGAACTCAGTTGAGTAACCGATCAACCCACGCGCTGGAACAAGGAAGACCAAACGAGTTTGACCATTACCAGTTGAAATCATATCCAACATTTCACCCTTACGTTCAGAAAGGCTTTGGATAACAGAACCTTGGTATTCTTCTGGAGTGTCGATTTGAACACGTTCAAATGGTTCACACTTAACACCGTCAATTTCTTTTACGATAACTTCTGGACGAGATACTTGAAGTTCATAACCCTCACGACGCATTGTTTCGATAAGGATTGACAAGTGCAATTCTCCACGTCCTGAAACAGTCCATTTATCTGGTGAATCAGTTGGGTCAACACGGAGGGAAACGTCTGTTTGCAATTCTGCCTGCAAGCGTTCTTCTACCTTACGAGAAGTTACCCATTTACCTTCTTTACCAGCAAATGGTGAGTTGTTGACCAAGAAAGTCATTTGAAGAGTTGGCTCATCGATGTGTAGGATTGGAAGAGCTTCTACTGCATCTGTCGGAGTAATAGTTTCACCGACAAAGATATCTTCCATACCTGAAACGGCAATCAAGTCACCTGCTTTGGCTTCTTGGATTTCACGACGTTCCAAACCAAAGAAACCGAAGAGTTTTGTAACACGGAAGTTTTTAGTTGTGCCGTCAAGTTTAGAAAGGGTAACTTGGTCCCCAACCTTAACTGTACCACGGAAGACACGACCAATACCGATACGACCAACGAAGTCATTGTAGTCCAAAAGTGACACTTGGAACTGCAAAGGCTCATCTGAGTTATCTACTGGAGCTGGGATATGGTCGATAATTGTGTCAAAGATTGGTGCCATAGTCGCTTCTTGGTCAGCTGGATCATCTGACAATGAAGAAGTTCCGTTAATAGCTGAAGCATACACCACTGGGAAATCAAGCTGGTCGTCATCTGCACCAAGCTCGATGAAAAGTTCCAATACTTCATCCACTACTTCCGCTGGACGAGCTGATGGCTTATCGATTTTGTTAACAACCACGATTGGGACAAGGTCTTGCTCCAAAGCTTTTTTCAATACGAAACGAGTTTGTGGCATGGTTCCTTCGTAGGCATCTACGACCAAGACAACACCGTCAACCATTTTCATGATACGCTCAACTTCTCCACCAAAGTCTGCGTGTCCTGGTGTGTCCATGATATTGATACGAGTTCCGTTATAGGCAACGGCTGTATTTTTAGCAAGGATGGTAATTCCACGCTCTTTTTCGATATCGTTTGAGTCCATAGCACGTTCTGCCAATTCAGTACGTGCATCAAGCGTTTCTGATTGTTTCAATAATTCGTCAACGAGGGTTGTTTTACCGTGGTCAACGTGGGCGATAATCGCAATGTTACGGATATCTTCTCTTAATTTTGTCATGATTTCCTCTATAATATTCAAAATTTATTTTCTAACTGAACGATTATACCATAATTTCAAGTAAATAACATAATTCAAGCAAGTGTAAATGTTTTCACTCCGCTTTTCTTTTCACGTCAAGCCTTTTCAAAGCAAGCGACTTATGATAAGATAGGCACAGTATGCGTTTAGATAATTTATTAGCTCAAGAAAAAATCAGCCGAAAGGCCATGAAGCAAGCCTTACTCAAAGGGGACATTCTCGTCGATGGTCGCCCAGCCCTCTCCCTAGCCCAAAATATCGATACAGGTATACAAGAACTCCTTTTTCAGGACCAAATCATTCAAGGCTATGAGCACACCTACCTTATGCTTCATAAACCTGCTGGTGTCGTTACAGCCAATAAAGACAGGGAACTTCCAACTGTCATGGACCTGCTGTCACCTGACATCCAGTCTGACAAGCTCTATGCAGTCGGCCGACTGGACCGAGATACGACAGGACTCCTCCTCTTGACCGATAACGGTCCCTTGGGCTTTCAACTCCTCCATCCCCAATATCATGTCGATAAGACTTATCGAGTTGAGGTTAATGGACTTCTGACACCTGACCATATCCAAGCCTTTCAAAAGGGAATTGTCTTTTTAGATGGCACTATCTGTAAACCTGCAAGACTAGAGATTCTATCTGCAAGTCCTTCCTTAAGTCAAGCCTCCATCACCATTTCAGAAGGAAAATTTCATCAGGTTAAGAAAATGTTTCTCTCGGTTGGTGTCAAAGTGACCTCCCTCAAAAGAATTCAGTTCGGTGAGTTTACATTAGATCCAGAACTAGCAGAAGGTCAATACCGTCCCTTGAACCAAGAGGAATTGAAAATCATTAAAAACTACTTAGAGAAAAGTGGATAAAACAAAAAAGCTTTCAAATAAAGCTTTTTTATTTTACACTACTTAATTCATAAAAAGAATCAATCCTAAAACCCAATTAATTACGGAAACTACAATCCCTACAATAGCTATAATTTTTTCTGTTTTATAGTCTAGTCCAGATTCTTTTTGAAGTGAGTTAGCATACAATAAACTGGTAATACCTAAACCAATACCTCCCAACGGAAATAACAAACCAAGAATAATCGACAAGATACCCACAAAAAGTGGATTTTTCTTCTTTTCTTTCATGTTCTAAGAACTCCTTAAATTTTATACAAATTAATTATACTACAAAACAATAGCTTCATCCCATCATTCGACTAATTTGAAAATAAGGTTAGCTAGTCTTGACTTTCCCTTTCCAAGAATCCAAGCCATAAGAAAGGATATAAATCTCAGAAAAGCCTTGTTTTTTCAAGTAAAGAGCTGCATTTGTAACTCGTTGCGCACGTTGGTTTTCGTAGAGAAGGACCGGTTTATCTTTACGAAGGGCTGCAAGACTCGTCTTCAACTGACTTGAAGGAATATTGCGGGCCCCAAGGATATGCTTTCTGTGGAATTCTGCTGGATCACGCAAATCAATCAATTGACCCGTACGAATCAAGGCTTCAAACTCCTCATTGTCTACAATTTTAGCCGCACGGCGAATACGAAGATAGTTAAAGCCCATCCATGCCAACATTGCCAGTATAAGTGCCCACAAAATCCAAGTAACCATTAGTTCTTTTCTCCATTTTTCTCAATATAATCCAATTCTACCTTGTGCTCTCTGCGTAGAACCGCTTCTGCCTCTAGATAGTCTAATTTGTCCATCAACCCTGCATCGTAAATCCGAGAGAGTTCCAACTTCATCAGTTCAATATCATATAAGCGTTTTCCCATGTAAACAATAATACCAAATCGTTTGAGGAATTGCTGCACATCATAGAATGTTTTCATAAGACTCATTCTAGCAAAATTTTGTGTTTTTTTCAAGAAGAGACTCACACAAGAAGTATCACAGAATTTAAAAAAGCTGCATCTTCTGCAACTTTTTAATCTGGTGGAAAATAACCCAACTGCTCAGCGATGTGAATCGCCTCCTGCCTGTTAGCCACTCCTAATTTTGAAAAGATATTGGCCAGGTGATTGGAAACTGTACGTTTACTCACATAGACCTTGTCACAGACATCATCAATAGTCAAGCCATTTCTAACCAGTTCTAGTATCTCGATTTCTCGTGGTGTTAGCACCTCTACCATCACTTCATCTGAAAAGATCTTACCTCCTAGATAAATCTTTTCCAGTTTTTTCACCAACTCATCTGGATCCATACTTTTATCTAGAAATCCATAAGCCCCCATAGCTTTAGCTCGGTGTTCATACATCTTTTTGCTGTAACCTGTCAAAATCACAACCTTACTAGAACAACCATTGTCGATAATCTCTTGTGCCAAGGTCAGCCCATCAGCTTGATACAGACTCGTCAGGTTGATATCAATCAAAATAATGTCGTAGTCATTAAAAGCAATCTCCGAAATAGTCGAAAAATTATCTACTAACTGGACCTTTTTAATGTTTTCCGATAACTCTAAAATCATCTTGATACTTTGGCTAAATAATTTATGATCATCAATTAACAAAATTTTCATAACACAACTCCTTATCAATCGGGAGAGTAATTTCTACACGAAATCTCTTATTATTTTCAAAAATCTGCATTTGACCACCTAAAACACTAATTTTATTAGACATATTTTTCAAGCCATAACCTAAGGATTTTTCTGTTTGAAGGCAGTCATTTTCAGAAATGATAAAAATAGTGTCATCATGTACATCAATCTTCAAAGAAATCGTTCCACCACTAGCGTACTTAACGGCATTGGTCGCCAACTCCTCAACCAGACGATAGGCAATTTTATCGTAAGGAGATAAAAGCCTAAAGTGGGCAGGAAACTGTGTGACGACTTCATTTTCTGCGTGATAGCGCTTGACAATCCGATTAATCAGCCCTTGATACTGTATGTCTAACTGCTCGTCTGTTTCTACCATTGGCTGATAATAATCCATCCGCTCACGAATCCGCTGAACCAACTCCTCTGTCACCAGATTGATCTGTTCACCAAAAGCTTGATTGCTACTATATTTATTAAAATTTTTTATCGCCATCACATTTTGCAGGATTTCATTGTGAAGAAATTCGGAGAACTGTTGTTCTGTGTCTTCATTTGCCAGCAGACTTTTCACCATACGGTTACGCTTTAAAAAGAGAACTTTTACATAATCCCTAGCATCTAGCATTTCAGCAGAACGAAAAAGGCGAATCAATTCTTCCGAACAAATCCCGAACAATAGTAACATGATATTCAATACCAAAAAGCTCGTGTTTAAGTCTAAATGAAAGATGATGAAAATGCCTACTAACAAAAACATAATCAGTAAAAACAAGCGTGAAAAAGCTTTTATATAGGACAACTTCAACTCTACTACCTTTTTCTGAAGAGAGTTAATAATTGTTTTGAGATGCAAAAAAGCAAGTATTCCAATAATCTCAAGATACCAGACTAGGTTCATCACTCCTGCGCCCCTCGTATTGATATACAAAAAGAAATAAGAAAGAGGCAATATTAAAGCTAATATCCACAAATTTCGTCTCTGATACTTGAGTCTACTTTTCAACTCTTTATGATATAAAATCAGTAAAATCAAGGGAACAAGGTTTAAAAAGAAAGACGCAAACAAGGACAGAAATAGAAAAATTGAAGGACTTAACAGATACGAACTAATGGTGATTAGTGTCAACACAAAGGACACACTCAACAGTTCTTCTCCTATTTTCTCACCCAGAAAGATAATAGACAGAGAACTATACACCAATAAAAAAGAGTTGAGCGGATGAAGAATATCAAAGAAGTGCAACAGGGTGCTCGCAACTCCTTGATTAAATATGGATTGCCAGCTAATAAGAAACATCATCAGAAGCAACCAAAGTTTCAACTCACTGTACCGAAAGGTCACAATATTACAAATATAACTAAATGCAATTAAAGCAATAATCAGCAATAAAACCATCTGCAAGGAAAAATCTGTCGAAAAGTCCAGAGGAATCCTATAATAAATATAAATCATTAAAGCTAGATGATTAAAAATCGTCAACCACCACAATAAAAGTGAGTTTTTCGAGAGCGATTTGACAAACTGTTTCATATGTATCCACTTCCTGAACTACTTTAATATCATTATAACACAATACCAGAATTGTCGGATAGGCAACTCTGGTATTTGACTTAATTTTCAATAATTTCCCAACTTACTCTGTAAGTCACTAGCAGGTAAAGGACAAAGAGTAAGACCGCTACTCCCAGATAGGTGATATCTATAGAAATGCTGGTATTAGCGAAATTCTCAAAATAGCCCAAAAGAGCGGTACTCAAGGCAAATGCTAGCGGACCTGCGATGACCAGCGGAACCAAGAAATAACTTAGAATCTGTTGCAAAAGAATAAAGCGATTTTGCTTTCTCTTGTTCCCAAGAAGGTATAAGATTTGATAATCATTGACACTATCCAAAGCGCTTGTAGAAGTTTGAAGGGACAAGATACTGAGGGAAATAATGATAAAAATAACACTGACAAAAATCATGACAAAGACAATGACGCCCATAAATCCAAGATAAATCTCAAAAATTCTTCCTTTCGTTTGATAGACGAACGAATTCAACTCTTCTCCATCACGAGTGAAGTAGTATTTTTCAATCCACTGACTCAAGAATGTTTCTACTTCCCGTTTGTCTATATTTTCCTTGAAATTGGCAACATAGGTCGTGTGGTCTTCCGTCAATCCAACTACTACCTTATCTGGTACAATCAAGGTTCCTGAGTCATTTGTAGTTACTGAAGATAAAAAGTAAACTGTTTCAAGTGGCTTTGAAGAGGCAAGGTTGAGAGAACGACCGTTAATCATGAAGGTTTTGGTCGTTGATAGAAAGTCCTGGATCTGCTTGGCAGTTCCTTTATAATTGGCATTGACTAGAAATTGGTCTTCTGACAAGTCAACCGCTTTTTTCCCTTGCAGTTTGCGGAGATGATTGTAGGCAGAAATTCCTAAAATCGGTACTTTTGATTCAGGAAGTTTCTTATCATGATCCCAGAGATTGCTAGTATCAATCAAATCTTTATAAGTTAAATCACTAGAATAGATAGGGCAGCTGTACTCCTCTTTGATGAGGTTAAAGTCAAAGCCATCGGCTTTCAATCTGTCTTTGACAGATTCCTGAGAAAATTGAAACTCTTTACCACGGTAGAGATTGACAGTTACATCATAAGGTGAGTATTTGTTCAGCTCTCGGTTCATAGTCGTATAGGCACTACCACTAAAAACGAGTAAGCTGAGAGCCAGTGTCAAGGTCAAGGATAAGACAGCCAACGTGACCGAATTACTATCAGCTTGTTTTGAAAATTGACGGATTTTAAAAGTGTTTAGTTTGTTATAGTAAGTTTGAGGCAGTTTTCTAAGGGAAATCAAGACAAAATGGCTTAAAGTATTGTAAAACAAAATCACAAAAATCACGAAGACAGATACCAGCAAGATACCCCAGCTTTTCAAGAATGATAGATGGTGATAGTCTGAAAAATAGAGAGCACCAAAACCGATAACAGCTGTCGAAAGAATAAAGAGAAGTGCTTGAAGAACTGGCTTGCCTTTTGCCAAGACAGATTTCTTGACCCCATTTTCTTGAATGAGTGCAATGATATTTTTCTTTCTAAAGGTAAGAATGTCCATGACACCAACAATAAAACTGGTTACCAAATAGGAATAAACTAGTAAGATAACAGACTTGCTATCAAAGAAAAGCATACTACCAAAGTAATTGGCCATAAAAAATTCAGATGCAATCTTAGCTAGAATGACCAGTAAGATCAATCCAAGCAAGAAACCTAGAATCAAGGAAAAGATATTGACCAGCATGGTTTCAAAGAACAGGGTACGGATAATCTGCTTCTTCTTCATTCCCAGCGTTGCATAAAGTCCCAGCTCTTTCTTGCGCCGTCCCAGCACAAAATTTGTGGCGTAAACGATGAGAAAGGCAATCGCCGATAGAATCAGATAGGAAAGCAAGCCCATGTACTGGCTCATCACCGTCGTCAACATTTCCTTTGCCCCTGATAAACTTTGCATCACTGGATGGCTTGGTAAAGCATTAAAAGCGTAGAGCAAGCTATAAATCAATGTCAGACTGAAAAAATAGATGGTATAAGTCTGTAAATTTCGGAATACATTTCGTAAAATCAATTTTGGATACATACTCTCACCCTCCTATCTGGTACGACTGTAAATCTCTTGCAAATACTGTTCATTAGATAAGCTGTTACGTTCCAAATCATCCATAATCTTTCCATCTCTAAGTAGCACCATCCGTGAAGAGTACTTTGCTGCGGCAGGGTCATGCGTAACCAGTAAAATGGTAATACCAAAACTTTTATTGATTTCCTGCAAAAGTACCATCAGTTTTTCAGAATTGGCAGAGTCCAAGGCTCCTGTCGGCTCATCTGCGATAATCAGTTTAGAATCATCAATCAAGGCTCTAGCAGTTGCCACGCGTTGTCGCTGACCACCTGATAACTGATTAGGAAACTTATCTTTTAAGTTTTGGATGGCCAACTTATCCAAAATTTCCTCAATCTTATCCTGATGTTTTTTGATATTTTTCCCCTGAATTTGAAGAGGTAGAACAATATTTTCATAGACCGTCAAGGTTTCCACCAAGTTGTAGGCTTGGAAAATATAGGAAATGTTTTTAGCACGATAGTCAGCTAGTTCATTTTCCTTGGCATGGATGATGTCAAAATCTTCAAATCGAATCTCACCTGACGTTGGTTTATCAATCGTTGAAATACAGTTGAGGAGTGTTGTTTTTCCACTACCACTGGCACCCATAATTGCCAGAAATTCACCTTTTTCAACGGACAAGTTCACATCTAATAAAGCATGAACGATATTATCCCCTTGACCAAATGTTTTCGTTAATCCTGTTACAATAAGCTGTTTCATAATTTCATTCCTCCGTTTATTTATTACTCTCTTATTATACGGTTCCTTTCAATGTTTGGCATGAGTATTTTGTGCAATATATTCAAGTAATAAAAAAACCGATGCCTTTTTCAGGTATCGGTCGATGTTGATTATTTGCGATCGTTTCTTTTTTTCATAAAGTAAACAATCCCTATGACAACAACTCCTAAGACCAGTACAGGTGCATAGAATTCTAGTGTTCCAATAATTCCTTCCATTTTATCCTCCTGTCAAAAAATAGAGAGTTTTATTCATAGCGCACGTTTGACGAAATACATTCATAAGAATATGCAAACCACCAAGCACAGCGCCCCTGTGCTGTTAATCTAACAGCCGTACCCTAACCCAGCAGCAGATTTTCCATCCAATTCTTGGCTATTAATTTCCACAATCCAAAGAATCAATCTCAAAGTTGTCTTGTTCTATTTGTATTTCTCCCCGTAAATATAACACCAAATCAAAATGTTGTCAATATTTTGTAATAAAACACTAGAATTTTCCTTTTGTTTTATCTAACAGCGAACATCATTTCTCGTACACTCATAGTAATAGGTGAAACACAATCCACAGAGACCTGCTAGTGTCATTTTAAAAGCTGTGTACCACTAGCTTCTGATTGCCCGGAAAGTTCTTGCTTTTCAACCTCAAAACTTAGAGAATCAATCTCTGAACGATTTGTATTTTTAGCAATAAAGTTGCCTCCTTCCTTCTTTTGGATGATCATCTTTACAATAACTAGTATAAACTCTAGTATTGGATAAGTAATGAGTAAATCGTGCAAATTTCTTATTTTCGAAGAAAATTTTTATAGTGCCCAATTAAAAAACAGCTAAACAATACCTTGCTCAGCTACTTTTTTAACTTATTTACTATGATTTAGAAGTTTCTTCTTAACTACTTTACAGAGACTCACACAATGCACCTGATTTTCCTATCTTCTTTGGCGATTCTGACGCAAGTGTGGTACAATAAAAACATGAGAATTCAACAATTACACTATATTATCAAAATCGTCGAAACTGGCTCCATGAATGAGGCAGCCAAGCAACTCTTTATCACCCAGCCAAGTCTTTCCAATGCTGTGAGAGATTTGGAAAATGAAATGGGCATTGAAATCTTTATCCGCAATCCCAAGGGCATCACCTTGACCCGTGATGGGATGGAGTTCCTCTCTTATGCCCGTCAGGTTGTCGAGCAGACTCAGCTTCTGGAGGAACGCTATAAAAATCCTGTCGCCCACCGCGAACTCTTTAGCGTTTCGTCTCAACACTATGCCTTTGTGGTCAATGCCTTTGTCTCTTTGCTCAAGAAAAGCGATATGGAGAAATACGAGCTCTTCCTTCGTGAAACTCGTACTTGGGAAATTATCGACGACGTCAAGAACTTCCGCAGTGAGGTCGGTGTCCTATTTTTGAACAGCTACAACCGTGATGTTTTAACCAAGATGCTGGATGACAATCACCTGCTGGCTCACCATCTCTTCACAGCCCAGCCCCATATCTTTGTCAGCAAGACCAATCCTCTAGCAAAAAAAGACAAGGTCAAACTGTCTGATTTAGAAAACTTCCCTTATCTCAGCTATGACCAAGGGACGCACAACTCCTTCTACTTCTCAGAGGAGATTCTTTCCCAAGAGCATCACAAGAAATCTATTGTGGTTAGTGACCGTGCCACCCTCTTTAATCTCTTGATTGGTCTGGACGGATACACGATTGCGACAGGGATTTTGAACAGCAACCTCAACGGAGACAATATCGTTTCTATCCCACTGGACATTGATGACCCTATCGAGCTGGTCTATATCCAGCATGAAAAAACTAGCCTATCTAAGATGGGCGAACGCTTTATCGACTATCTCCTAGAAGAAGTCCAGTTTGATAGTTGATACTCTTCAAAAATCTCTTCAAGCCACGTCAGCTTCGTCTTAGATTATATATGTGACTGACTTCGTCAGTCTTATCTACAACCTCAAAGCACTGCTTTGAGCAACCTACGGCTAGCTTCCTAGTTTGCTCTTTGATTGTCATTTAGTATGAGAATATCTCTAAATCGAATAAGCTAAAAACCTCAAGAACTAGCTTTCAATCCTAGTTCTTGAGGTTTTTTTCTCCAGTAGTAAATCAAAAGGTTTTTATAAAATCTTATTTTTTAAACCAAAATATAGATAAGATTAAAACAAGGACAAGTCCAGCTCCAACAACCAGTCCAAATACTGGAATGCTCCTAAATAGTTTTTGCTCTGGCTGTGTCTTCTCACTACTGTCTTGAGTTGATTCTGCCACTGTATCACCTTGTTTCGCCACGTCTTGTTCTGCTTTTTTCTCTATTTTCTTAGGACCATAATTTGGATTTACAAAGGCTACTTGTTTAGTCGGTTTGGAGTAGTCTTCTGCTCCTTCTTTGACTCGCTATGACACAGAATATAAAGTCCGTCCCTCCAATACCATTCCTAAATCAATTCGCTCACCAGGAGGCAAACCTCCACCTAAACCGACACTAAAAGCAAACGCTTGCCCCTCCTGATTATCTTTTAAGACAATAAATCCGTTCTCACTCACTTTTTTAAGACGAGATAACTTCCCTATAATATCTCCATCTTTAAAGGTTCCAGTGTAGCTTCCATCCTCTCCCAAAATAAGTGTTGAAGCTCTACCAGGCTTAGTACCATTATTTGGCTCCTTATTAATCCAAATACCTACCAACTCAGATGGCAAAGGAATTTCATCTCCAATTTTAGCATCGACAAAGTACTTGGGCATAGGGGGATTAGGATCCATATTATCTCCAATAATCGGGAGATTTAGAGAAGTATATTCAATAGCTGAGGTATCTATCTTTGTTTTAGAGTCAAGGTTTAATTCATCTAAGTCACCTTCTCCTGCTCTAAATTCACTTTTTTTAATTAACGTTGGCTCCTTATTTTCTTTAGAAAGTTGGAACAATCTATATGACATAATCCCTGGAGAACTTTCGAACACTATAATACTGCCATCTGTGTAGGTATTAATAACTGTCCCCATTCTAAGACTTGTATCCCAAAATCTATCAAATAAGGGAGTTGGAGTATTACCATTCATATAATATACTTCAAACAGTTCCCATTTTTCACCATTAGTTAGACCGATTAATAACTCATCCGTCCCATTTTTATCAATATCCATCAAAGCGTAACCAAGTCTATTTGCATTATTTTCAAATAGCTGTTTACTCTCCCACTTCTCAGTAATTTGTGGCAATAGTTGGTTGTAGTCAGTACTGTCAGCTTGGGCTGACTTCACAAATGAAAATAGGCCGCAAAATAAATACAAACAGGTAATTATTTTTATAATTTTCTTCATATTATTTCTAATTTTAATTTCACCTATATAAATTAATAAATATTATTTTGATGGTAATGGTTATGCGTGTGATAATGATTTTCTTGGACATGTAAATTTCTCAAGTAATCAACTGCTTCTTCTGTATTTCTACGGATTCCATCTAACTGCTGTAATTGTAACGTTTGAACATAATTGTTATATCTTAATGCTTGAAGCATTTTCTTAGTATCAATATATTGTTCCCTTTGTAACTGTAGCATTTCTTTCTGATAGTTCAACTGTAATTCTTTATACTTTGTTTCATCATATAAATTTACAAGTTCCTTCATATTATCAGCTTTGAAATTTTCTAAAGCTCCGATAAAAAACTCTATAGCTTCTATGAAATAGTAATCTTTGGGATACCATCCACTACCAAAAGCCACTAGAGCTCCTGCAGCCTCTTGCATCTCTATTTCACACTGCTGTTGCTCTTCCTTAATTTCTTTTTCACGTTTAATCTGTCTATCATAATCAGACTGTCTCATACCTGAATTTTTAATAAGTTGTTTATTATCATCATCAATTAGCGTATTAATAAAGTCAACCCATTTAGGATACCAAATCTCACCTAAAATAGAAGTTTATAAAAACAGTCTAGGTTTCTTGTCGTCAAGAAAACATGGAATAAATCTATAAAATGATTAATTCATCGATGTCTAGGAATTATGTTTGGACAGGTTAGAGATGCACAGATTTAGCTCAAAAGATTGATAGTGACTGGAACAGTTTTTTTAATTGTTATTAGATTTAAAAGCTAAAATAACTCGTTTGGATTTGGCGTTGGATGATTATAATGCTGTTGTTGATTTTGAAAAGATAGAACGTAAATTAAAATCTGGTGATTATCGTTCATCTAAGAAGAGCTACAATGTCATCAAAGAATTTTATTTGATACTTTATTTGTTTATTTTTTTTCTTCTACAATTTTACCATCTGCTTTATCAAAGTTTATTACATTTCCTTTAGAAACTTCGGTAATGAGTAAATCTCCAGAAGAAACGAGGCTGGAAGTGTATCCAATATATCCGGCATAGTATTTATCACGAATTTGTCCATTAGTTAGAGATACGTAAGTAAGATAATCTGGTTTATTTTCGTAAAAAAATAATTTTATTTCTTCTTCTGTAGTGTTATTCCCTGATGAATCTGTGTTTACCTTGGCTGTAACTTTATCGATTTCAAAAGTTTTTTTTGATCTTTCTTCAGCTAATTTTTTAACTTCATTGATGTTTTTGCCTACAACATCATCCATATAAAGCTCTACGGCTGCACCAACAGTTCCCCCGCCTATTTCGTAACCGTTCAGTTTTCCGCCTTTTGTAATATAGACGTAGTTTACTCTTTCATCTTTTCCAGGTAGTGAATCATGATTAGAATCGATCACACTATAGAAAACTCTTTCTTGATTGTCGTTCATTAACTGAGCAATACCTTTTCCTTTTGTATCCATAGATGATGAACAAGCTGCTAAACCGACACTAGAAAGTAGTGCGCCTAAGATAAGTAAAGTATTTCTTTTTTTCATAAGAGACTCCTAAATATTATTTATTTTTCCATAAAAGTATAACAGTTATTGTACAAATATTGTTATGATTTTTTATTAATTCCAAAATTTCCACCATTTTTTAGATGTTTCTATTAGTTTAGTATCACGATTATAGATTATTTGCTGAAGATTGGATATCTGCATATCTTTGCCTCATCATTTTCTCTATTTTGTTAGATGAATTACTTTCTAATAATACTGATTTCTCTTCCACTTCATTCTCCATCTTTTTTCTATTTTATTAAAAAATCTGCTATTACCAGTACATTCATCCCAACTACTACTGAAAAGAAGTTATTTAATCAATCCGTTTACTAGTAGATTTAGCACCTTTTATAATCATAATCGCCGCAAAAACATTTATCAAAACACAGATAAAATATAGAATAGCTCCGTAACCTAATTGTGCTCTACCAACTATTTCATTCAAGAATGTAAAATGAATAAACAAACTAAATGCACTTAATAAAATAATGACAAGTGACTGAATAATTGCTATTACTCTTCTATTTACTATAAATAAAGATAATAATAAAGTGATTACAAATGCACCGTACCAAACAATAAATACCATAAATTGGGAAGGCGCATTTAGATAATCAACTACGTACTCACTTACCGGAGCTAGTGATTGATTACCTGATGTAACAACAGGCAATAAGAAAGTAATTAGGCCAACCAAGCTAGCTAGAGTTATTAATTTTTTAAATTTCATTTGATATTCTCCCTATATACAATATACAATTTCTTACCCCAGTAACTTTTAGGGTACTGAGGTAAGCTTTGAATGCGTTGTCTATTTTACTCGGTTAAAGGTTTGATCTGGCTCTTGAAGATAGAGTTCTTTATCTTTTAACATATATTTTGTTTTTCCTATTTCTCTTCCTTCATCGTCTGTTATTGTCAATACTTTCTTTTGTTTATTAATTTTCACTAATCTTTTTTCTTTGTCTCCGTCTGAATCTTCAGAGGTGACGGTCCCAGCATTTCCTTTAATCACCATGACTAAATGATCACGTCTTGTTAAAATTTCATAAGTTCCATCTAAGGGATCACTGGTTAATTTACGAATTCCAAAGAACAGAACAAGAAAGATAGCTAGGCTTATCCCGATAGATTGTAGAGGTTTTGTTTCAAATAGTTTTTTAATCTTTTCAATGAGACCATTCATATCTAGATTTTCGATTTGTTTTCCAGCTTTTTCTACAAAAATTGACGCCTCTTTTTTGAGTGCTTCTACTTTATCAGGCTTCTCTGTAACTACTTCATTAATTGATTCTTCCATTCTTTCCGTAGTCTCATCGACTTTTTCTACGGTCACTTCTTCAGTATCTTCGACTTTTTCTACGATTACCTCTTCGTTCATTTGGTTTTCATGTTTTTCCATTATTTTCCCTTTTCTCCCAGTTCAAAAAAATTTTATTTTACCCACTTACCTGAGCCATCTACTTTGTAGCCATCTGGTGTACGTTCGTTAACTGCCATCTTACCATTTGACTTGAGATAGTAGTCACCCACCCATGTGTTACGAGCATAGCTTCCTTCTGATGTTAAGTAATAGTAAGAGCTATAGCTGCTATCATAAACCCATTCGCTCTTAGCCATTTTACCATTTGATTTGAGATAATAGCTACCTACCCAAGTGTTACGCGCATAGCTACCCTCAGATGTTAGGTAATAGTATGAACTATAGTTTTTATCGTAAATCCACTCGCTTTTAGCCATATAGCCACCTGACTTAAGGTAGTAGTTGCCTGACCAAGCATTTTGAACAAAGTTACCTGAAGCATTTAGGTAGAAGTATGAATTATACTGAACATCAAAAATCCATTGATTGACTACTTTCACACCAGCTTTGTAGTAAGAAGAACCTGACCAACCAGTCTGACCTGAGTTAGAGTTAGTAGATTGTTTTGGAGTTTCAGTAGCTTTCGGTGTCTCTGAATTTGTTATAGGTACATATCCGTGATTTGATACTTTAAATACTTCTGACCGACCAAAATATCTTTTCCCAAAGTCTTTTTCACTATAAACATCAATATGATATCTTCCATCTTCAGCATATAGTAACCAAACATGGGATTGACTTCTAGTTTGATCCCCAAAACTATTAAAGTTATAACTAGATACAATAGCCCCTGTATCTTCATTAACTAAATCATAATACAAAGATGGATTATCAGTAGAAGAATTTCTTTTAATATCTACCAGCACACTTCCTGAATAAACCGGGTTCCCAGTAGTGGCTATCAATGTGATTTTCAAGGGATTTTGAGTATCTTTTACACTCATATCTGTTAAGGCATGAACCTCTGTCGGTTTAAAAGCTACATAACCTACTGACAATAAAGCACCGGCTAGTAAAGAAGAAGCCAACATTTTTCTGTTTTTCATAATAAAACTCCTTATATATTTCTATTTTTCAAAAAATTTATGATAATTGTCTTATAACCTTAAAAGTAAATATGATAGTTTTCTAGCGTCGAGAATTTAAATTTTCTCCATTTCATTTTCTCCTTTGATGGCTGATAGAATAGGATTGAGTGATAAGTCAATCCTTGTTATACTAGTATAACAACCTAACTTTATTTCCTATCCTTTCCCTTATCATACCATAATAGATATTTAAATTTTTCGCTATTTAAACTATAGTTTCAATCTTGTTCATAAAAATAAAAAATAGCATAGAATTCTAATATTTTGTAACTATAGTTTTCTTTCTCCATTTTTTTCTCTAAATTTTTGTATAATAGTCTTAGAAGTATGTAAGGAGATTATTTATGGAAAATCTATACCCATTTGGAGCTACATTTAAGTACCTGCGCGAAGCACGAGGACTCAGCCTAAAGGAAGCCGCCTCAGATATCGTATCACCACAGTTCCTAAGTCAATTTGAAAAAGGAGAAAAAGGAATTTCACTTGAAAACTTTGCCAAACTTTTAATTGTTATCGGAGTTGAATGGAATGATTTTGTTCTCGCCTATGCAAATAAAGGTGGAGACTGCTTAGAATTACCTGCTATTGAATTTGGCAAGCATGTGGTCCATGAAGAAGATATCCTCACTTACATTGAAGAATACGAAAAATTATTTGATGTCTATCTAAAAGACAATCCACTTCAAGCAGAAATGATTTTTAAATCTATTAAATTAAGACATTATCCAACCATATCAAAGAGTCCAGAAACCGTTGCCAGAATTCAAAACATTATCAAGCATTTAATGAAATCGGATGTCTTTAATAGTATCGAACTTGAAATTTATCGTGTTATCGTCAATCATTGCCCGATGGAACTCATTGACCATATGACCAAACAATTACTACTTATGTACAAAGAAAGTGCTAATACTGACACCTACATACGTATTTTAAATGCTCTTACTTTCTCTGCAAAATACTTCTCTGAATTGGGCTACTATCAAAAGGCTGATGATATTATTAAAAAAATTAAATCACTTCAGACCTTCGAACGAGGCTATCTAGCTATTCCCCTCATGTTTCTAGAAGTTGAACATGTTTACAATCAATTTAGATGGAATAAACCTGAGGCTATTCCTTTAGCGAAAAATCTATTTAATTATCTTCAAAGCGCAAAATTTATTGATCAGCAATACTACTCTAATTTTATCAATGCCTTCACCTATCACTGCCACGCATTAAATAAGACAGGTATTGATTTGTTCTAATCGTCAAAAAAGTTGCTCCATGTTAGGAACAACTTTTTTATTTATAATTAAAAGTTTCCCCTGCCAACTTATCAGCTAGCTTGGGAAAGAGAGTATAAAACTTATGGGCTAGATTCAACAAAACAGGAAGATTGAGTTCTCGTTTATTTTTTCCTATAATCTTGACAATCTTTTTAGCCACTGCATCTGGTTCTAGCAGGAAGCGGTCAACTGACTTGAGATAGGTGCCATCTGGGTCGGCCTGGTCAAAAAATCCTGTTCGGATTGGTCCTGGATTGACTGTTGTCACATAGACTCCATAGGGCATGAGTTCGAGGCGCAGAGCATTTGAAAAACCAATGGCCGCAAACTTGGTCGCTGAGTAAAGACTGGACTTGCCAGTAGCAATCAAACCTGCCATGCTAACGATATTGATGATATGGCCTTTTCGACTCTCTTTCATACGGGCCGCAAGGCGTCGAGACAGATTCATCAGAGCAAAGGTATTGACCTCAAACATCTGGTGAATCTCTTGGTCAGAAATCTGGTCAAATTCCTCAAAAATTCCGTAACCAGCGTTGTTTATCAAAACATCAATCTTGCCATAGCGGAGATAGAGGTCTGCTACCAGAGTTTCTAAGGCTGAATCATCGGTAATATTGATTTCAATCAATTCTGCATGGGGATGGTTTCCGTAGAGTTGGGCTAATTTTTCCTTATTTCGACCAAGCAAGATGAGTTGGTCATTTGGCAGGAGTTTGACCATTTCTTGGGCTAGACCACCGCTAGCTCCGGTAATAAGAATAGTAGGCATACTTATCCTTTCCCAATCTTTTAGATTTCCACTTCTTCCAAGTCTTTGACCACATGGACATTTTCAAAAATGCTAGCAGCATCTTTCTTGAGCTTGCTGATATCTTTTGAGAGGAAACGGGCACTGATATGGTTGAGCAAGAGGCGTTTGGCTCCTGCCTCTACCGCTACTTGTGCAGCTTGCATGTTAGTAGAGTGGCCATGGTTACGAGCAATTTTTTCATCACCCTTGCCATAAGTCGATTCATGGACAAGGACATCGGCATTGACAGCCAGACGCACACTAGCATCCGTTTTTCGAGTGTCTCCTAAAATAGTGATAATTTTACCTGGACGTGGAGCTGAGATGTAGTCTGCTGCCTTGATTTCAGTACCGTCTTCCAAAACAACATCCTGGCCGTTTTTGATTTTCCCAAAAAGTGGGCCAAATGGGACACCAGCAGCCTTGAGTTTTTCAGCATCTAGCGTTCCTTCTAGGTCCTTTTGCATGACACGATAGCCAACGCAGAAAATAGTGTGATCCAACTCCTCTGCATACACAGTGAATTTATCGGTCTCAAGGATTTTTCCTAAAGAATCTTGGTCAAACTCATGAAAATGAATGCGGTAAGGCAGTCGCGAACCTGACACACGAAGACTGGTTAAGACAAATGACTTAATTCCTTGCGGGCCATAGATTTCCAAATCTGTCTGCTCTTCATTGGCCTGAAAAGCACGGCTAGATAAAAAACCAGGTAGACCAAAAATGTGGTCACCATGTAGGTGAGTAATAAAGATTTTGCTGACCTTCCGTGGTCGAATTGTGGTTTCTAAAATACGATTTTGTGTTCCTTCACCACAGTCAAAGAGCCAGACTTCATTAATCTCATCCAAAAGTTTCAAAGCAAGACTTGATACGTTGCGGGCTTTAGAGGGCTGACCAGCCCCCGTTCCTAAAAATTGAATATCCATTCGATACTTTCTAATTAATCAATATATAACATGGCTGTGCGGTTTTCCGATCGGAAATAGCGCTTGCCAGAAAAAACTGTGGCTTCTTGTAATAACTCCTCTTGGCTGTAACCTTTAAGACGCTTGCGACCATCAGCCAAGCTTTCCAAATCAGTCAAAGCTGTGAGACTCTCCATGCTAACAACTTCTTCATCTCCAACAGCCTTCATGTAAATCTTGCCAGACTCTTCAAAGACCAGTTGATGGGGGAAAATTTGCGCAATCTCAAAGAGTAAGTCATCCGAGATCTTCTCCTTATTTTCAGAGAAAATTCGACCCAGTCCCTCACTCTCATAACAAAAACCAAAGGATTTACCAGACAGATTAAGACGAATAAAAGGCTTATTTTCTAGGGTGAAACTCGGCTCAGTATTATAAAGATTCAGTTCTTGACTGAGTTCCACAAAATAATCCGTCGCAGCCTCAGGACTTTTTTTCTGGTAGAGTTCTGCAAAGTAAGCATTGACCACGCTGGGCGGAGGTGTGATCAGTGCCAACTGCTCTTGCTCTGTTTTACCAGCTAGAAGCTGATCTAGATAGACCTTGTCCAGACTTGTATAGCCCCCATATTTTAGAGCCAACGTTTTAATATCAGTCATAAAATTCCTCTAACCTCCATTTATTTTTCTCGGAAATGTAGCCTGTAATCACTTCGCCATCCTCCTGATAATCACGTTCTTCCAGAATCGCTACACTTTCTAAATCATGAATCTTATAGGACTTAGAAAAAGGCACGCGCAGGGTAAAAGATTCAAAAATATCCTTGATTTTCTCTAAAAATAGTGCCTGCAAGTTCTCACGACTATCCTCAGACTTGGCAGAAATGAGGGCATAAGGCGTTTGGGTAGGCGTAAAATCCTCCACCAAATCCGCTTTATTATAAAGGGTCAGGCGAGGAATATCTTCCATGTCCAGGTCTTTCATGATGGACAGAACTGTTTTTTCATGCTCCTCATGGTAAGGATTGCTGGCATCGATAACATGAACCAGAAGGTCTACATGCTTGCTTTCTTCCAAGGTTGACTTAAAACTGGACACCAACTCTGTCGGCAAATCTTGGATAAAGCCAACTGTATCTGTCAAAGTTACTTGGAGATTGCCTCCCAGATGGATACTCTTAGTCGTCGCATCTAGAGTCGCAAATAGCTCATCTGCCTCATACTGGGTCTTACTGGTCAAGGTGTTCATGATGGTTGATTTCCCAGCATTGGTATAACCAATCAAACCAATCTTAAAGGTGCTAGACTCCAGACGTTTTTCTCTGACAGTCGCCCGATTTTTCTCAACCACCTTGAGCTGACGCTCGATATCCGTGATTTGATTGCGAACACTACGACGGTTCAGCTCCAGCTGGCTTTCACCAGGTCCACGGGAACCAATTCCCCCTGCCTGACGGCTGAGCATAATTCCCTGACCAACCAAGCGAGGCAAGAGATATTTGAGCTGGGCTAGGTGAACTTGGAGCTTCCCTTCATGGCTTCGAGCTCGCATGGCAAAGATATCCAAAATCAACTGCATACGATCAATGACCTTAACACCCAGAACTTCCTCTAGATTGACATTTTGCCTTGGAGTCAAGCGGTTGTTGACAATGACAGTGGTGATTTCTTCTGCATCCACCATAAGCGCAATTTCTTCTAACTTACCAGAGCCTACGAAGGTCTTGGAATCATATTTTTCACGTTTTTGTCTGTAGCTATCGACTACGACTGCTCCAGCTGTCTTGGCTAGACTGGCCAATTCTTCCATGGAGAGGTCAAAATTGTCCATCCCCTGCAATTCCACACCGATGAGCAGGACTCGCTCCTCTTTTTTCTCCGTATCAATCATCTAAAAACTCCTCTATCTGGCTTAAAATGCGGTCTTGCACACCAGATTCTCCAATATGATAAAAGGTCACCTGCATGCGATTACGGAACCAGGTCAACTGACGCTTGGCAAAACGACGAGTCGCCTGTTTGAGACTCTCACTGGCTTCTTCCAAGGTCTGCTCTCCACGAAAATAAGGAAAGAGTTCCTTGTAACCAATCCCTTTAGCAGCCTGCACATCTGGATAATGGTCAAACAACCACTTGGCTTCGTCTAGAAGTCCAGCTTCAAACATCAGGTCCACTCGGTGATTGATACGTTCATATAATTGACTGCGCTCATCATCCAAGCAGATAATCAGCGGTTCATATAGACTCTCTTGATTTTCCAAATCCTGACCAAAATGGGCAATTTCCAAGGCACGCATTGCACGACGACGATTAAACTGGGGAATCTCAAGGCCTGCTTGGTCCACCAGATAGGCTAATTCCTCATCTGTATAAGGCTCCAAACTAGCCCGATAGGCCAAAATCTCCTTATGAGGTGTCCCCCCACCCAGGTGGTAACCTTCAAGCAAACTCTGGATATAAAGCCCAGTCCCACCAGCAATAATGGCTAGCTTGCCACGACCATGAATATCCTCAATAGCCATCTTAGCTTCTGAAACAAAATCAAAAGCCGAGTAAGACTCGGTTACCTCTCTAACATCGATTAAATGATGGGGAACAGCTGCCTGCTCTTCTGGACTAGCCTTAGCCGTCCCAATATCTAGACCTCGATAGACTTGCTGGCTATCTCCACTAACCACTTCGCCATTAAAACGCTTGGCCACTTCAATGGCAAGGGCTGTTTTTCCAACAGCAGTCGGTCCAACAATCACAATTATTTTTGTTTTCATCTTTTTTCCTTGAAAAATTCCCATTTTTTCGTTACTATTATTATAACACAAAAAGATCAGTCAGAAAAATGTGACCTCTTGAGGTGGCTGGCTGATATAGAATATAAAGGAGGAAGACTCATGGCTAAAGGATTCGCTAAAGGTCTTGTAACAGGTGTCGCAGGAACTGTCGCTGCAGTTGCAGGTGCAGTATACGCATTTAAAAAGAAAGTAATCGAACCAGAAGAGCAAAAAGCAGCTTTCATCGAAGAAAACCGTAAAAAAGCAGCTCGCCGCCGCGTATCACGTTAAGAAACAAAAGAAGTTGGGATTCATTGTCTCAACTTCTTTTTTCTATTCTTTTATACTCAATGAAAATCAAAGAGCAAACTAGGAAACTAGCCGCAGGTTGCTCAAAGCACTGTTTTGAGGTTGTAGATAAGACTGACGAAGTCAGCTCAAAATACTGTTTTGAGGTTGTGGATAAGACTGATGAAGTCAGCTCAAAACACTGTTTTGAGGTTGTGGATAGAACTGACGAAGTCAGCTCAAAACACTGTTTTGAGGTTGTGGATAGAACTGACGAAGTCAGCTCAAAACACTGTTTTGAGGTTGTGGATAGAACTGACGAAGTCAGTAACCATACCTACGGTAAGGCGACGCTGACGTGGTTTGAAGAGATTTTCGAAGAGTATTAAATAGCTAGGTCAAACTTCAACTGTGGCTTGACAGGGTCATAATCCACCAATTCAAAATCTTCTGCTTTGATATCAAAGAAATTGGTCTTATCTGGCACATTTAAAACCAAACGTGGTTGGCAGTTTGACGGCTCACGACGGAGCAATTCCTGAGCTTGTTCAAATTGATTGTCATAGATATGGAGATTATTGATAAAGTAGAAGAACTTACCAACCTTCCAGCCAAAATGCTTGGCAATCATCATTTGAAGAGCCACATACTGCATAGCATTGATATGGTGGGCCACCAGCATATCATTCGAACGCTGGGTCAAGGTCGCATCCAGATAGATTTCTCCATCTACACGGCGGACATCAAACATAGTCTGAAAGGCGCATGGGAGCAACCCATCTGTTTCTTCGAAAGCTTGGTAATCCCAGAGCGAAATGATATTGCGGCGGTTCCAAGGGTTGGCTTCCAACTGCTTGAGAATCTTATTGATGATATCGTGTTTCTTAACAACGGCACCATAGCGCTCACCGATGGTTCCTGTATCTCCCACTTCCCAGTCATTCCAGTAGTGAACATTGTACTTATCATTAAGTACCTCTAGGCTATTGGACTGGTCTTGGTAAATCCAGAGCACTTCCTTGATGGCGGATTTGATAGCAATAGGACGCAAGGTTGTGATGGGGAATTCCCCCTTGGCCAAGTCATACTCGGCAAATGCACCCGTTACATACTTGGAGTTGGCAACAGTCCCATCCTTGTACTTGGGACGGGCCTGCTCAGAAAAGACACCGTCTTTGAGGATTCGTTCAATATTTTCTTTAAAAATCGTATCTGCTTTTGTCACTCTCTCACCTCATTTATTGTCCTAACTAGTATAGCATAAAAAAAGCTTTTCTACATGCTCAGATAATCAATAGCTTTCTTGTATTTTTCAAATCGTTCCAGATCCTTTTCAGTAATTGTAGCTAGTCTAGATAAATCTGAATTATGTTTCAAATCTGCTAATTTGACACAACGTGCTATAGGATTCGATTTAACAAGTTCCAAATATTGTTGATAATCTTGTCCCTTTTTCTTGGTCAGTACCTGCACTGCAGTAACAACAGTCTCTGGTAAACCAGCCAATATTAGTTCTTCTGCTGTATAAGGGCTATCTTCAAGAACATCGTGCAATAGAGCGACTGCCTTTTCTTCTTGCGTATCGACCAGACTTGCTACAAAAAGAGGGTGTTTGATATAAACTACTCCAGCCTTATCATATTGTCCCTCATGTGCTTTTTTTGCAATGGACAAAGCCAATTCAAACATGGATTGTTCTGACTTATTCATTTAAAATCTCCTTTCTAAAATCAAAAAGTTAAGAGTTATATTTACAATTATGATCTTGAAAAAGAGCCTGATGAATCACCAAGCTCTGTCATTTTTATTTTATTGCAATACAAGTGATGCTGCTCCGATAACTCCAGCGTCATTTCCTAGAGTTGCAAGAGCTAATTTAGTAGATGTGCGTACTTGTGGGAAAGTATTTTCATCGTAGACTTTTTGAACACCTTGTAGAAGGAATTCTCCTGCAGCTGACACACCACCACCGATAACAATTGTTGATGGGTTTAGGATTGAACCAATGTTAGCACAAGCGATTCCCAAGTAACGTGAGAAGTTACGGTAAACGATCAAAGCAAGGTCGTCTCCTTCTTTTGCAAGGTCAAAGACAGTCTTAGCAGTTACTTCTTCTCCGTTATCAATCAAGCGTTTCAAGGCTGCATCGCCTTCGTATTCATCAGCATAGCGACGAGTCAAGTTGACAATCCCTGTTGCTGAAGCAACTGTCTCAAGGCAACCTTTCTTACCGCAAGTACATGCGATTGGTTGGTCAAAGTCAACAGAAATGTGGCCAAGCTCACCTGCCGCACCAGCAACACCGTGAAGCAATTTGCCTTCAGCGACGATACCGCCACCAACACCAGTACCGAGTGTCATAAAAACAACGTCTGGTTGGTTATCACCAGCCCCCATCCAACGCTCACCAAGAGCTGCTACGTTGGCATCATTATCGATGAAAAATGGAATGCCCAAGGCTTTTTCAATCTTTTCTTTGATTGGTTGAAGGGTTTTCCAGTTGAGGTTGTAGGCACCAATAACAGTTCCTTTTTCACGGTCAACCACACCTGGTGACCCCATTCCAATACCTTGGAAGTCCGCTGCCACCAATCCAAGCAAGTCCAAACGGTGTTGAATAGACTCAATCATATCATCTACGATATGACTTCCCTCATCCAAAATGTTAGTCTTGATAGACCATTTTTCTTGGATTTCTCCTGCTGTTGTTAAGATTGCAAATTTGATAGAAGTTCCACCAAGGTCAATCCCAATAATCTTTTGACTCATCATATTCTCCTTTTTCATTATGAATTAATTGAAAATGCTTACAGTAATAGTATAACAAAATTCACTCATTTATGCAAAGGTTTGCGTAAATGAATTATAAGGAATTTTTTCGCCTAACAGTATCTGTTAATCATCTAAATGATCAATTGCATATTGAGCTTCCTCTTCTGTAAAGCCATCTATATAAGAGGTCAATTGATTGAAAAGACCAGATTTAGACATATTAAATAATTTTCTATAGTTCTTAGCATTAAATAAGGCATTATATTTATAATCGGCTTCTAAATGATCAATTGCATATTGAGCTGCATCATTTGAAAATTTATCGAAATCAGAAGTTAATTGACTATACATACGTTTTTTTGACATGTGGAATAACGAATTATAACTTTTTGCCTTTCCTAAAGCAGTCGAATATTCACTATTGCTATCATTACTAGAAGAAGCTGTATTTGCTTGACTTTCCTTCCAAACTCCATCAGCGCCAACATAATAACGTCCACCATCAACCCATTCATTGACAGCCATTTTACCATCTGATTTCAAATAGTAATTCCCTTGCCATGCACTATAAACATAAGATCCATCTGATTTTAGATAATACCAAGCTTGGTAAGTAGCATCATAAACCCATTCATTGACAGCCATTTTACCATCTGATTTCAAATAGTAATTTCCTTGCCATGTACTATAAGCATACGAACCATCTGATTTCAAGTAATACCAAGCTTGATAAGAATCATCATAAATCCATTCGCTCTGGGCCATTTTTCCGTCTGATTTCAGGTAATAGCTTCCCTGCCAAGCATTTTTTACTGGATTTCCATTTTCATCAAAGTAGTACCAAGCACCGTCCTGCTTAACCCAACCACTTGTTGTTGCTGAACTTGTATCAGTTTGAGTTGTAGTCTCTTGTTTTGCTTTGAAGGCACCCTTAGGGGCATTCTCCAATTCGCAAGCCACACCATCATGGTCGCGATCTAACTTGGCAGAATAACCAGGATCCCCCTCATGAAGATCCGAATAGCCATTAGCCCAGGCTTCCTTACAGCTAGAAAAATGGAGGTTTTCTTCTGCTAAAACTGGTTGTGAAAACAAAGCCAAAACTGGCAATGTTACCAGACTCATTTTAAAAAATAGACGTTTGTTCATTTGTTTTTCCTCTAACGATGTTATCGATTTCAATATTATTTTATCAAACTTATTTCAGCAATTCAAGAAAACTTCTGGTTATTTCTGCAAACTCTTTTGGCTTAGCTCTATTCAGAATATGAGGACCTTCAGGGATAATCTGAAATTTGGATTCTGATATTAGTTTATGAAGACTTCTCATAGAACTAAGATTCGGTTTATCTTTGCTGCCACAAATTAGTAAGGTTGGATAGGGGCAAATCCCTGCTATATCCGTTAAATCAAGTGTCTTCAATTCCTCAGAAACTCCAACCATAAGAGCCTTATCTGCTCCCTGTTTTTCAAATACCCTTTTGGGAAGTAGTTTAAAAATCAGCAACTGAATGTAAAAAAGGATATTGCCCGCCAATTTCAATGGACAGCCTGACAAAACCAAGGCCTGAAGATTTGGTAAATCGTAACTGGAAAGTTCTAGTGCCAGAGCAGCACCTAAGGACAATCCAACCAAAACAAAAGGTTCTGTCTCCTTTGATAAATACTGATAGATGCGCTCCTTGGCTTCTTGATAGGTAGCAACTCCGGAAGGAAATAACTCTAGGGCTTCAGAAGGATAATCTACAAGCAACTCTTGCACTTCTTTCCAACTATCTGCTGACTGGCCTAATCCATGTAAAAATATTAGTTTCATTTAGTTCTCCCTTACTGACAATTCATACAAGCCCCTCACCGCGTTACAGCCATAGATGGCTTCTGCTTGGGCAAAATCTGCCAAGGTCAAAACTTTCTCTTCTACCTCTCCTGTTTCCAGCAAATGTTGACGGTAAATTCCTGGTAAGATTCCAAGTCGGATAGATGGTGTATAGAGTTTACCATTCATTTTTAAGACCAAATTTCCAATAGAGGTTTCAAGCAATTCTCCTCTTTTATTATGGTAAATCTTCTCTTGTTCCCCTAGGCTCAAATGCGGTCGGTGAGTCGTTTTGAAGTAGGTAAAGGCTTGTTGTAAATTAACTTCCTGCAGACAAAGTTTGGACTGACAAAAACTTGGACTGAGGGGTGTTAATACTCGGCGTTCGACTTCTATCTCTCCAGACTTGCTGAGAGAAATACGCAAGCGGTAATCTTGATTAGCATCACAAGCATGACACTCTTCCTCTATCTTTTGTTTCAAGTTTTCTGAATCAAATGGAAAGGCAAAATACCGACTAGCTTTTCTCAGCCTTTCCAGATGTTGTTCTTCAAATATCAGTTGTTTTTGGCTGATTTTTCCAGTTGTAATTAATTGGAAGCGAGCTTGTTTACGATAAAGAACAGCTGCCTTTTGATGAACCTCGCGGTATTCAGATTCCCAAGTGCTATCCCATGTAATGCCTCCGCCAACTCCATAGATGGCTTGACCTTTGTGAAGTTGAATAGTCCGAATGGCCACATTAAAAATCCGTCTTCCATTTGGAAGCAAGAGACCAATCGTTCCACAGTAGACTCCACGCGGTTGTGGCTCCAAGTCCTTTATAATCTCCATAGTCGCAATTTTCGGTGCTCCCGTTATGGAACCGCAAGGAAAGAGAGAACGAAATATTTCAACAAGGTCAACGTTCTCTCGCAACTGACTCTTGATGGTTGAAGTCATCTGCCAGACAGTCGAATACTGTTCTACCTGACACAGACGCTCCACATGCTCACTCCCCACTTCAGAAATACGGTTCATATCATTGCGCAAGAGGTCCACAATCATCATATTTTCAGAGCGATTTTTGGGATCCTGTTCTAACCAACTAGCTTGGGCAAGGTCTTCTTGGTCAGTCATGGCACGCTGAGTCGTTCCCTTCATTGGTCGCGTTGTCAACTCGCGGCCATTTTGCTCAAAAAAGAGCTCTGGACTCGTGGAAATCACTGCCATCTCATCATGTTCAACATAAGCATTGTAACCCGCCTCCTGCTCTACCACCATACGATTGTAGATGGCAAAAGGATTGGCACTTAAGTCTTGTTTTAGTTGTACGGTGTAGTTTACCTGGTAGGTGTCCCCCTGCCGCAAATGATGATGTATCTGTGCAATAGCCTCTTCATAGTCCTCTGCAGACGTTACTTCCTGCCAATTTGAAGGCAAATCAACCTCATCATAAGTCAGAGGAATAGGTGAAGTTTCTACGCTATCATGAACGGTAAAATATAGCAGGTACTCTGCCAGTAAAGGCGCTTTGTGAACTGCTAATTTCTCCTCAAAAGCAGGTGCAGCCTCGTAGCTGACATAGCCCACCACATAATAGCCTTGCTCTTGGTAGCTTTCCACTTGTGCCAGCAAATCTTCCACTTCTGCTACATTTCTCGTTTTCAACTCTTTAATAGGCTGGGTAAAGGTGTATCTCTCGCCCAAAGCCCTAAAATCAATCACTGTTTTTCTATGCATATCTTAAGTATAGCACAAAATAAGAAAACCCTCATCCGCAAAGCAGATGAGATTATCTTTAGCCCCGTCACGTATCTTCTGGTTAGAGAAAAAACTCTCCTAGTAGCTATTTTGCTCTAGGAGAGTTTTAGGAATAATATTATTCACTTAGTCCCAAAAAAGGAGTTGCGACCTTTAGAAATCGTTACTGATTTTCTGATTTATCTTCTTCATCTTCTTTTCGACGACGAGTAATAAGACCAAAACCAAGTATCGCACTAGCTGCTGCTGCAACCATTGCTGTTATGGATTCTGTTGTACCTGTATTTGGCAATTCTCTCGCTACTACACGCTGATTAGCAGCAACTTGCTGATTCTCATTTTCAAGTTGTGAGATAGTAGATGCTACACTATCTTTCACTTTAGCTTTGTCTTCATCAGCTTTCAATGCTTGGTCTATTCCTTGTTTTTCCTGCGGTTTTTCTTTAGAAGTTGGATTAGCTGAGTTTACATGAACTCCAGCACTTGCCCCAACTGCCGGTCTAATTTGTGCGATTGGATCGACTGAAGTGACTTCTGCGATTCCAGTTATCTTAGCTTGAGTGACTTCTTCATTTGTTGTCGCATTATCGATTGAGTCTTTTGCTGCATCAGCTTTTGCTTTCGCGTCTGCCTTAGCCACAGTTTTCTCTTCATCTGTTAAGTCTGTGCGAGCATCAATCTCATCGTTCTTAGCTTTTAGGGCATTATCTATTGCTTGCTTCGCTGCTGTCTTCGCTACTGCTGCTGGATTGACTGAAGTTACCGCTGTTATTCCAGTTGACTTACCTTGAGCTACTTCGGCATTTGTTGTTGCGTTATCGATTGAGTCTTTTGCTACATCAGCTTTTGCTTTCGCGTCTGCCTTAGCCGCAGTTTTCTCTTCCTCTGTTAAGTCATTATTAGCGTCAATCTCGTCGTTCTTAGCTTTCAGCGCATCGTCGATGGCTTGCTTAGCTGCTGGTTTAGCTTGTGCTATTGGATTTACTGATGCTACTGATGTTGCTCCATCAACCTTAGCTTGAGCTACTTCGGCATTCTTTGTCGCATTGTCGATTGCTTGTTTTGCCGCATCAGCTTTGGCTTTTGCATCTTCCTTAGCCGCAGTTTTTTCTTCATCTGTTAAGTCTGTACGAGAATCTATCTCGGCATTCTTATCTTTAAGAGCTTCATCAATGGCTTGCTTAGCTTCTGCCTTCGCTACTGCTTCTGGATTGACTGAGATGACTTCTGCTATACCAATTGACTTACCTTGATCGACTTCGGTATTTGTTGTCGCGTTGTCAATTGCCCCTTTCGCTGCATCTGCTTTTCTCTTAGCATCTACCTTAGCTGCAGTTTTCTCTTCATCCGTTAAATCTGTACGAGCATCGATCTCATCGTTCTTAGCTTTTAGGGAATCATCTATTGCTTTCTTAGCTTCTGTCTTCGCTACTGATTCTGGATTTACTGAAGTTACTTCTGTTGTTCCATTTTCCTTAGCTTGGTCTACTTCAGCATTTGTTGTTGCGTTATCGATTGCTGTTTTCGCTTCATCTGCTTTCGCTTTTGCGTCTATCTTAGCCACAGTTTTCTCTTCGTCTGTTAAGTCTGTGCGAGCATCGATTTCGGCATTCTTAGCTTTAAGCGCTTCATCGATGACTTTCTTTGCCGCTAGTTTCGCTACTGGCATTGGATTTATTGAGTCTACACTTGTTGCTCCATCTGCTTTAGCTTGGTCTACCGCTGCGTTTGTTGTCGCGTTGTCGATGGCTTGTTTGGCTGAGTCTGCTTTGGCTTTCGCATCTGCTTTCGCTGCAGTTTTCTCTTCGGCTGTTAGGTCGTTGTTCGCATCAATTGCATCATTCTTAGCTTTCAATGCATCATCGATGGCTTGCTTAGCTGCTGGTTTCGCTACTGGCGTTGGATTTATTGAGTCTACACTTGTTGCTCCATCTGCTTTAGCTTGGTCTACCGCTGCGTTTGTTGTCGCGTTGTCGATGGCTTGTTTGGCTGAGTCAGCTTTCGCTTTAGCGTCTACTTTGGCTGCAGTTTTCTCTTCGTCTGTTAGGTCGTTGTTCGCATCGATCGCGTCATTTTTAGCTTTCAATGCATCATCGATTGCTTGCTTAGCCGCTGGCTTAGCTACTGGCGTTGGAGTTACTGAGTCTACACTTGTTGTTTCATCAGTCTTAGCTTTAGTTACTGCATCATTTGTCGTAGCGTTGTCGATTGCTTCTTTCGCTGCATCAGCTTCTGCTTTTGCGTCTGCCTTAGCCGCAGTTTTCTCTTCATCTGTTAAGTCTGTACGAGAGTCGATTTCATCAGTCTTAGCTTTGAGAACTTCGTCGATGACTTTCTTAGCTTCTGGCTTCGCTACTGGCGTTGGATTTATTGAGTCTACACTTGTTGCTCCATCTGCTTTAGCTTGGTCTACCGCTGCGTTTGTTGTCGCGTTGTCGATGGCTTGTTTGGCTGAGTCTGCTTTGGCTTTCGCATCTGCTTTCGCTGCAGTTTTCTCTTCGGCTGTTAGGTCGTTGTTCGCATCAATTGCGTCATTCTTAGCTTTCAATGCATCATCGATGGCTTGCTTAGCCGCTGGCTTAGCTACTGGCGTCGGATTTACTGAGTCTACACTTGTTGTTTCATCAGTCTTAGCTTTAGTTACTGCATCATTTGTCGTAGCGTTGTCGATGGCTTGCTTAGCTGCATCAGCTTCTGCTTTTGCGTCTGCCTTAGCCGCAGTTTTCTCTTCGTCTGTTAAGTCTGTACGAGAATCTATCTCGTCGTTCTTAGTTTTAAGGGCATCGTCGATGGCTTGCTTAGCTGCTGGTTTCGCTACTGGCGTTGGATTTATTGAGTCTACACTTGTTGCTCCATCTGCTTTAGCTTGGTCTACCGCTGCGTTTGTTGTCGCGTTGTCGATGGCTTGTTTGGCTGAGTCTGCTTTGGCTTTCGCATCTGCTTTCGCTGCAGTTTTCTCTTCGTCTGTTAAGTCTGTACGAGAGTCGATTTCATCAGTCTTAGCTTTGAGAACTTCGTCGATGACTTTCTTAGCTTCTGGCTTCGCTACTGCGTCTGGATTTACATTGTTTACTTCTGTTGTTCCGTTAGCCTTAGCTTGAGCGACTTCTTCGTTTATTGTCGCTTTATCGATTGCTTCCTTAGCTGTGTCAGCTTTCGCTTTAGCGTCTACTTTGGCTGCAGTTTTCTCTTCGTCTGTTAGGTCGTTGTTCGCATCGATCGCGTCATTTTTAGCTTTCAATGCATCATCGATTGCTTGCTTAGCCGCTGGCTTAGCTACTGGCGTTGGAGTTACTGAGTCTACACTTGTTGTTCCTGCAGTCTTAGCTTTAGTTACTGCATCATTTGTCGTAGCGTTGTCGATTGCTTGCTTAGCTGTGTCAGCTTTCGCTTTAGCGTCTGCTTTGGCTGCAGTTTTCTCTTCGTCTGTTAAGTCGTTGTTCGCATCGATCGCGTCATTTTTAGCTTTCAATGCATCATCGATTGCTTGCTTAGCCGCTGGCTTAGCTACTGGCGTTGGAGTTACTGAGTCTACACTTGTTGCTCCATCATTTTTAGCTTGAGTTACTGCATCATTTGTCGTAGCGTTGTCGATTGCTGCTTTCGCTGCATCGGCTTTTGCTTTCACGTCAGCTTTCGCTGCAGTTTTTTCTTCATCTGTTAAGTCTGTACGAGCATCTATCTCGTCATTCTTGGCTTTAAGGGCTTCATCTATCGCTTTCTTAGCTTCTGGTTTCTTAACTGCTACTGGATTTACTGAATCTACCTTTGTTGTTCCTACAGTCTTAGCTTGGTCTACACCTGCGTTTGTTATAGCATTATCGATTGCGTCTTTCGCTGCATCAGCTTTTGCCTTAGCTTCTGCTTTGGCTTTGGCTTTTTCTTCGGCTGTTAAATCATTGTTCGCATCAATCTCTGTTTCTTTTGCCTTAAGAGCTTCTTCTACTGCTTTTTTCGCCTCTGGTTTCTTAACCGCTACTGGATTCAATGAGTTTACATCTGCCACTCCAGTAGTTTTTGCATTCTCAACGTCAGCATTTGTTGTCGCTTTATCAACTGCTTGTTTTGCTTCATCCGCTTTTGTCTTAGCTTCTTCTTTAGATGATATTTTTTCCTCAGCTGTCAGATCATCTCGAGCATCTATTTCTGCTTCTTTGGCTTTAAGCGCATCTTCCACTGCTTTCTTAGCTGCTGGTTTTGCTTGCGCTGTTGGATTCACTGAATCTACTGATGCTGCCCCATCATTTTTTGCTTGAGTAACTTCGTCATTTGTTGTTGCATTATCGATTGCTTGTTTAGCTGCGGCTGCTTTCGCTTTCGCGTCTTCCTTAGCTTTTGCTTTTTCTTCTGCTGTTAAGTCATTGTTCGCATCAATCGCATCATTCTTAGCATTAAGCGCATCGTCAATTGCCTTCTTAGCTGCAGGTTTTGCTTGCGCTGTTGGATTTACATTATTTACTTCTGTTGTTCCATTAGCCTTAGTTTGGTCTACTCCCGCGTTTGTTGTCGCGTTATCTATCGCCGTTTTCGCTACAGCTGCCTTGTCTTGCGCTTCTTGCTTAGCTGCGGCTTTTTCTTCATCAGTCAAGTCGTTGTTTGCTTCGATTTCTTTAATCTTCTCAGCTAACACGTCTTCTACTGCTTTCTTAGCAGCTGGTTTTGCCACTGGCGTTGGATTCACATTGTTTACTTCTGTTGTTCCGTTTGCCTTAGCTTGTTCTACCGCCGCATTTTTTGTCGCGTTGTCGATTGCTTGTTTCGCTGCAGTCGTTTTGTCTTGCGCTTCTTGCTTAGCTGCAGCTTTTTCTTCTACTGTTAAGTCGTTGTTTGTGTCAATTTCTTTAATCTTATCAGCTAACGCATCTTCTACTGCTTTCTTAGCAGCTGGTTTCGCTTGCGCTGTTGGAGTTACTGAATCTACACTTGTTGCTCCAGCATTTTTAGCTTGAGTTACTGCATCGTTTGTTGTCGCGTTATCGATTGCTTGTTTCGCTGCAGTCGCTTTGTCTTGCGCTTCTTGTTTAGCTGCGGCTTTTTCTTCTACTGTTAAGTCGTTATTTGCTTCGATTTCTTTAATCTTATCAGCTAACGCGGCTTCTACTGCTTTCTTAGCAGCTGGTTTCGCTTGTGGTGTTGAAGTTACTGAAGATACACTTGTTGCTCCAGCATTTTTAGCTTGAGTTACTGCATCGTTTGTTGTCGCGTTATCGATTGCTTGTTTCGCTGCAGTCGCTTTGTCTTGCGCTTCTTGTTTAGCTGCGGCTTTTTCTTCATCAGTCAAGTCGTTATTTGCTTCGATTTCTTTAATCTTATCAGCTAACGCGTCTTCTACTGCTTTCTTAGCTGCTGGTTTCGCTTGTGGTGTTGAAGTTACTGAAGATACACTTGTCGCTCCGTCATTTTTAGCTTGTTCTACCGCTGCGTTTGTTGTCGCCTTGTCGATGGCTTGTTTCGCTGCAGTCGCTTTGTCTTGCGCTTCTTGCTTAGCTGCGGCTTTTTCTTCATCAGTCAAGTCGTTATTTGCTTCGATTTCTTTAATCTTATCAGCTAACGCGTCTTCTACTGCTTTCTTAGCTGCTGGTTTCGCTTGTGGTGTTGAAGTTACTGAAGATACACTTGTCGCTCCGTCATTTTTAGCTTGTTCTACCGCATCATTTGTTGTTGCCTTGTCGATGGCTTGTTTCGCTGCATCGGCTTTGGCTTTTACGTCTTCCTTAGCTTTGGCTTTTTCTTCAGCAGTCAAATCGTTGTTGGCATCAATCGCGTCATTCTTAGCTTTCAATGCGTCATCGATCGCTTGTTTTGCAGCCGGTTTAGCTGTTGGTGTTGGAGTTACTGAAGATACACTTGTCGCTCCAGCGTTTTTTGCTTGAGTTACTGCATCGTTTGTTGTTGCGTTGTCGATTGCTTGCTTAGCTGCGTCAGCTTTCTCTTTTGCGTCAGCTTTCGCTACAGTTTTTTCTTCGTCTGTTAAATCTGTACGAGCATCAATCGCGTCGTTTTTAGCTTTCAGCGCATCGTCGATTGCTTTCTTAGCTGCCGGTTTTGCCTCAGCTGTTGGATTTACTGAATCTACTGATGTTGCTCCATCTGACTTAGCTTTTTCTACCGCATCATTTGTTGTTGCGTTGTCGATTGCTTGCTTAGCTGCATCGGCTTTGGCTTTTGCATCTTCCTTAGCTTTGGCTTTCTCTTCAGCAGTCAAATCATTGTTCGCATCGATTGCGTCGTTCTTAGCTTTTAATGCATCATCTATCGCTTTCTTAGCCGCTGGCTTCGCTTGCGCTGTTGGAGTTACTGAAGATACACTTGCTGTCCCAGCGTTTTTAGCTTGTTCTACCGCATCATTTGTTGTCGCGTTGTCGATTGCTTGCTTAGCTGCGTCAGCTTTCTCTTTTGCGTCTTCCTTAGCTTTTGCTTTCTCTTCTGCTGTTAAATCGTTGTTGGCATCAATCGAATCATTCTTAGCTTTAAGCGCATCATCTATTGCTTTCTTAGCTGCTGGTTTCGCTTGCGCTGTTGGAGTTACTGAAGATACACTTGTTGCTCCATCATTTTTAGCTTGAGTTACTGCATCGTTTGTTGTCGCGTTATCGATCGCTGTTTTCGCTGCATCGGCTTTTGCTTTCGCATCCGCCTTAGCCGCAGTTTTTTCTTCGTCTGTTAAATCATTGTTCGCATCAATCGAATCATTCTTAGCTTTCAATGCGTCATCGATCTCTTGTTTTGCAGCCGGTTTAGCTGTTGGTGTTGGAGTTACTGAAGATACACTTGTCGCTCCATCATTTTTAGATTGTTCTACCGCATCGTTTGTTGTTGCGTTGTCGATTGCTTGCTTAGCTGCATCGGCTTTGGCTTTGGCATCTCCCTTAGCTTTTGATTTTTCTTCGTCTGTTAAGTCATTGTTTGCATCAATCGCTGCTTCCTTTGCTTTTAACGCTTCGTCGATTGCTGTTTTTGCTTCTGTTTTTGTTTGACTTGCTTGCGGGTTAACACTTTCTACATCAGCAACACCTGCTGTTTTAGCACTATCTACAATTGCATCTGTTGTCGCATTGTCGATAGCTGCTTTTGCCGCTGTTGCTCTTGCTTGTGCATCTGCTTTTGCTACTGCTTTTTCTTCAGTTGTTAAATCATTTCTTGCATCAAGTTGTGCTACTTTCGATCTCAGCGCGTCTTCAATTACTTTCTTAGCCGCTGGTTTCGCTACCGCTGTTGGCGTTACTGAACTTACACTTGTTGTTCCTGACGTTTTGGCTGAGTCCACTGCTGCGTTTGTTGTCGCATTATCAATTGCTGTTTTCGCTACAGTTGCTTTTGCCTGTGCATCTGCTTTTGCTGCATTCTTCTCTTCTGTTGTTAAGGCATTATTTGCATCGATTGCTGCTTCTTTCTCTCTTAAAGCTGTATCGATAGCTGCTTTTGCCGTATCTTTCTTAGTGGATACAGGATTGTCATTGCTAATCGCTGTTGTTCCTGATGTTTTGGCATTATCTAATGCAGCTTTTGTCGTTACCGAGTTATCATTAATCGCTGTTAAAGCTTTCGTCTTATCGGCATTAACTTTTTCGATTGCAGTGGCTTTTTCTTCTGCAGTAGCATTTGTATTCGCATTAATCTCTGCAATCTTATCTTCAGCAGCTTTGTTAACTACATCAATTGCAGGTTGTTTATTTAAACTTGTGAACTCTGATAAAGGTTTTGTATCAGTTGAACCATCTTTATAGGTCACAACAAGATTTCCATTAGCATCTTTTGTAATCGTAGAAATTCTTGTTGTTTGATTATCGACAGCTTTTCCTCTCTTGCTTGTAAGATTTGCATCATCGTTAGTTTGAGAGTATTCGATTTTTACTTTTTCCTTAATTTTTTCGAATTCTTCTTCAGTTACATTCGCAGGGTCTACGACACTCACTGTTCCTTCTGGAGTCTTAATATCATATTTTGATGTTTGATTTTTTACAAGAAACTCTACATAACCTTCAATTTTTTGACGTTCTGCTGGATTAGTAGTTGCATTGATTCTTCCGTTGAAAGGTGCACTTTCTCCGTTGTTGTCGTCTTTTGCAACGATAACACTTGTCCACTTTTGACCATCTCTTAAGTTAGTAGTTCCAGTCATTTTAATTGTTGCTGTTTTCTTATCTTCAGAAACAGTACCTTCTCCACTAGTAACTGCACTATCAACAACATTTCCTACTGCTAAACCATAACTAGTTGCGTTATTGTAGTTAACGTCACCAGGACCACGAAGTTTTAGATCTTTAATCTTAGATTCATCCGTTGCAGTGAATGTCAGATCTGTCTCTTCTCCAGAATAGATATAAATATTTCTGTTCGCTTCGTTTGAATATGGCAGATTAACAGTCGGAGGAGTATTTTTTCTAACTATCTCTCCTACTGGTTTCGTCTTCGTAGAGCCGTCTGTAAATGTAACAACAATGTTATTCCCAACGATATTAACCGATTGGATAACGTCCTCAGGATGTTCTACCAAAGTTCCACGTTTATCAGCAAACCTTGCATCTTCGTTCGTTGTTGAATATTCTAGTTGAATACTATCTTTGATTTTTTGCAAGTCTTCTGCCGTTGGATTTGTTAAACTACTTACAGAAATTTTTTCATCTGTAGGTTGAGATCTTAGGGCGTATTTTTTAGATTGAGCTTTTAATACTAAGTAGAAATACCCTGGATCTGTAATACTATCCCCTTTTTTAAGATTTTCTCTACCTTGGTCATCAACTACCTGAACATAACGAGTACCAATGTTTAATGTTTGGGTTTCTTGTTTTGTATAATCTCTGTGTTTTTTCAGCACATCATTTGGACGACCCGTAATGACGATTTTTGCAGGATTTGCTTGACTCGCATCCGATGTTACTCCTGCTGTTTCCGCTCGGTTTATTACCCTAGCTGTGAATCCAAATTCAACATCCAAGTCATTATCCGTACCTGCAACATTAGGAAATCTTTGTCGTGATCCTTTCTTAATAGTTGCATAGCGAATCTTTCCTGTTTCGGAATATACTGGAATTTCTAATGAGAAATGCTCTTCATTATAGATATAGATTTTCTTCTCAGCTGGAATCGAGAACGTGAAATCTACCTTTGGATCTTGATTGACAGCTGCACGGAATGTAGTATCTGCTTCAATCTTACTTCCATTACGGGAATCATTCGCTCCTGTATTTTCAATCGCATTTGATTCTGATGCTTTCTCAGTATTCTCAGCTTCGATACCAACTGTTTCTTTACCCTCAGTAGTATCTGTTGAGACAATTTCTTTTTTCTCAACCGGCTTATTTCTTAGTTTTGAGTTAACAGCAGTTACTAGTTTTTGATAGGCGTTCGTCAACTCTTCTTGCGTGCTCGCGCTCGCTAATGTCGCTTTTGCACTAGCTAACTCAGCAGCTAGACTCGCTACACTTTCCTCAGTCTTATTGGTGTAGGCTCCACTCGAAATCTTACCTTCAATTTCACCAACATAATTTGCAAGTTGATTTTTATATAATTCTGGTTTACTGATTTTTGACTCACTCTGGTTTTCAGCCTTATCCCCACCTTCTCGAGCCAACTCTATTTTACTAGAAGTCTCTTCAGTTACTTTCAATTGATCCGCAGAAACTGCCCCATTTCCTAAAAACATTAAAAAGGCAGCAACCGCTACACTCGCTGCACCAAAACTATATTTACGAATGGAGAAACGCACGATCTTTTCTTTTTTCTGATTCTCAAGGGACTTAACAGTAATCTTGTTCTTCATTTATAATAACTCTTTCTTTCTCAGCATTATATTATATTGATTTTTATATATATTTATAAAACACTATACCATTAATTTTATAATTTTTAAGCTATTTTTGCAAGTTGTTTGAACGATCTCACTATCCATAAAATAAAGAATTACTTCCCACTTCAGTTACTTTTTAGAAAACTAATTTAGATTCATTTTTTCAATAATTATGCTTGTAATTTAACAACCAAAGACTTTAAAAACATAAAAAAGGCAGATTCAGATAAAACTGATCTACCTTTTTATTATTCTATTAGTCTTATCTACTATTTAGTAAACAAATCTCCAGTAAATCCATTAGATTTTTGTAAGAGTTGTTTATAAACTTTCTCTTTCAAACCAACTGTATTTCCAAATCCATTCCCTTTAAGATCTTTCTCAACTGCTTCATCAAACAATTCTTGAAGCCTTGCATAAGTTGAAATTTTCTCACCATTAATTTCAATTTCAACAAAGCCTTTTTGAGCTTTCTCATGTACTTCATGGTACCAAGCAGATTTCCATTCTTCTAAGTTTTGGAATCTTCCATTTGAAACTTTCTTAATGATGAAATCATCTCCAACATAACCATTGTTTTCTTTCTTAGCAGCATCTTTATATTTATTAGAAGCGTATCCTAAGAAACCATCGAGATAACCAAAGTAACCCCACATACGGAATGTATTATGTTTAAATGAAATAGAACCTACAGTACTTCTACTTGTGTTACCACCATAGATACCTGCCATCATATTAACGGTTTGATAAGCAGTGTCGAAACCTTCTGAACGATAACGTCCATTACCAGGCATTCCATGCTTGGTAACAAAGTTATTGTTTACCAATTGATCAATCGTTGTCAACTTCATGTTTTTCTCTTCATCATTTAAATCACGAAGTTTATCCCATTGATGTGGTTCACCTTTTAGACTGTTACGATCAGCATTCGAACGCCATTCTCGATCCATTTTCTTGAACCACTTATCATTGGTTCCTTCATTTTTCTTAATGACCGCTTCAGCTTCTAAGTAATCAAGCATCATCATTGATTCATTATAGTTCTTCATGTAATGATCAATCTTCTGACGACTATCTAGCATATTAGGATTATAGTTATACCATTGATTACCGTCATTTTGACGTTCATATGCCATGTTTAATCCTAAGGCACCATATTCACCATTTGGATTTGAAACTGATGGTGATTGTAACATACCTTGAGCAAAGGCTTCAACATCTGTTCCTTCACGGTGACGCCATGTTCCTAAGTAGGCCATACGGTCATTGATGTGAGTTGTTTCGTGAGTGAATGCAGATGTACCAAAATCACTAATCATGCTAGAGATGATGTAATATACAGCCTCTTGTGGTTGTGGATTTTGGAAGATATAAGCGTATGCACCCATTCCATTGTATCCATGCCACTTATCAGTCGGACCATAGAATTCACGAATTGGAGCAAAATCGCCTTTCTTCGTATGTCCCATACGGTCAACCCAACCAAGACCTGGTACATCATGATTATCCCAAATGGCAGATGGTACCATATTTTCACTCTTAAGAAGATTATTTCGTACATTATCTGCAGCAAGTCTTGACCAGAAGTCTAAATAATTGATTTGTTCTTGCGCACGTAAATCAACTTGCTTTTTGAACGCTTCACGTTCTTCTGCTGTGTTCTTACCGTATTTCTCAAATGAACTAAAGGCAATGGTATTATAGGTTGTAATTAAGATCATATGCGCTTTCTTCAAATTCAAAAGTGGTAAAATATAACGTCCGTGATGTCCATTATTAATTACTTCATACAATTTATGTTTCTTATTCGCAAAATCAGGATTTGATGATTGTTTCTCAACAACATAAGCATTGTCTGCAATGTTATTCTTGAACCAAGTATTCATATCTGTTTCACTAGTGAATAATTCCATGTTGTACTTCAGGAATTCATGTAAGTTAGCTTTACCAGTAGCACTTGCAAGAGCTCTGTTAAATGCATCGTGTGATTGATCACCTTTTAGGTTATTACCATTTGAAGCGAAGCTGATTAATCTATCAAGTACGTTAACGTTCTTACCGTAGAAATCCGGTTTGAAGGTCATCATATTTTTGATATTTAATCCGTCAAATTTAATTCCATAGTATTGGTTTAAGTAAGCCAGAGCTAACATGATTTTAGCTTTGTTATCTTCAACTTTTTTAATCAATACACGTTTAGCTGCTTCGTCCGTATTTAATTGATGGTCTTCATTTTCAACTAAAGCTTTAACTAAAGCATCAAGATTATCTTTTACTTCTTTGAAGCTTTCTTCCATGTATAACATCTTAGGATTGTTATTAATCTTACGAACTTCATCTGAATCAAGTTCAACAGAAGCTAATTTAGCTTTGATATCATTGATCAAATTTGCACGATCTTTAACAACCATGTTTGGTGTATAGACAACATCACCTAATCCTTCAATACTATATTCACGAACTTGTTGAACCTTAGATTCTTTTTGTGTAATAGCTTTAATTTCTTTCGTCTTATCAGCGTAATGAATCATAATATGGTCAGCATCTGATAAATCGGTCACAAATTGTCCATCTTTCATACCTGTAACAGACAAAACTTCCGTATTTAGTAATTTAGAATCTGCAGGAATCTTGTTACCTTGGTTTATAATCCACTCTTTATTGTAGAATGGTTGAAGTTTTTCAATATTACGGTAAGCAAGTTCACGAGATACGTCATAATCTTGAGTAGATTTGTAAGTATCTGCTTTTGCTGCCTTATGGTTTAACTTATCTACAAAATGTTCAGTTATTGTATATTCATGTGCAGTAATTCCCATTTTAGCAATTCTGGCATCAGCTTCTTCTTGGGAAACACCTTTCCAACGACTAGAGCGAGAATATGATTGTTTACCTTCACTTACACCATTAACGAATACATTATTATTTCGAACCCAGTTTGCACCAAAGTAATCATCATCCTCTGCATCACGAGAACCGTAAAGAATCTCACCACCATTCTTCACTTTCATCATGGTAACGTTATTTTCAGCAAGCCCCCACGACCAATTAGAATGAAGCAGACCACCTGTTTCAAGAGGTTCTTTCACATCAATCGTACCTTTTGCCACGGAATTCTTCAGACGTCCCCATGCACTAACGTCCATTGGGTTATCACCGTGATTCAATTTAGCAACCAGGCCACCGACTTTAGCTTTATTCCCTTTAATATATGCATCAATGTAAGAGTTGTCTGTGTTACTTCTCCAGCTTTCGCTAACAAGGCCACCAGACCACCATCCTGCATTACCTACACTTGTAATGTTACCAATAAAGGCTACATTACGCATATTGGATTCATCCAGTTTATTGACCATACCAGTAACATCATTGTTACCTACAACATTACCTGTTACTTTAATGTTTTCAATCGTTGACTTTTTAAACATCTCACCAAGCGGTGCTGTCTTATTAGCCCAAGGCATGTTGATATCGACATTACCTAGATTGAAGTCATGAATATGAGCGTTTTCAACTCGGTTGAATAGTGGACGCGCTAGGTTATGAATTGTAAAGCGGTTATCCCCATCACTAGACAACTTACCTTTAAACGTTCCTGTTACATACTGTTTACTTGGTGTTGGAACATTGGCAGCATTCAAATCTGCACCAAGTTTAAACTCACCAGTTGGGTCTTTTTGCATATCCTCAATGAGTTCTTTAAAGTTGTAATAGACATTTCCAATCTTTGGTAATTGTTTTTCAAAGTAATGTACATACTCTTCGCTTAGTGTATCATCAGCTCTACGTTGAACTAAGTCTGGAGCTTTTGCTACAACTTTGTACAATGTTTTTCCATCAACAACAACTTCTTCAATCTTATCAACAGCCAGTCTGGTTGTTTTGTTATCATGAGTTGTCACTCGTAGATAAAGCGGAGCAAGATCAGCTGGTTTTTCCGTAAGCAAACTAGTATCCGTTTCGTTACCGTCAGCGTCCACACTCATCAAGCTTGTTTCTTTGATGTTTTTGATTTCAACTTTTTTAAGGTCTAACTGAATTTCTTTATCTTCTAATGTTTCAGTTTCTTCGCCTTCGCCTCGATCATAGACCATCGTTGTGGATAGTGTATAGCCTTGATAATATTTCAAGTTGTCTAAAGTAGCTTGTAATTTATTTTCTTCTACTGTCACTTCTTTAACAACTTGTCCAGTCTTATCTTTCAGAGCTACTTTAATCGATTTGATCTCTACTCCAGCTGGTTTATTCAATGTATAACTAGCTGTAGCGCTCTTCTTCAAGACATCTTTTTCTGTTTTAGCCCATTCTAAGATTGGTTTTTCTAAACCTTTTGTACCTTTTTTGATAATCTCATCTTGAGGTTGGTCAATTACTGTTTCCTTAACTGTTGGAGCTTCATTTGTTTTTTCTCCACGAATTGTTTTATAAGTTTCAGTAATTTGTTTCTTACCCTCTACACCTTTTTGAGCTACTTGTCTTGTTCCGCGTTTTAAAGTGTCATCTTCTTGTTCTTTTGTTTCAAAAGGAATGACTTCTTCTCTTGTTTCAACTGTTGTTCCTTCAAGTGGTTTCGTTCCTTTTTTAACGACTTTAGAAACGGCAGGCACTTTCACTTCTGTAGTTGTAGAAAGAACTTTATCTGTCTCTACACCTTCCACTGTTTCGTAAGTTGTTTTCGTAACTTGGATACCTTTAGAACCAGGGGTTTCAACTACTTCTTCATCCACATATTTTGTATCGTCTGGAACTACTTCTGTTGTGAAATCTAATTCACTTTCGGTAGACTTCTCAACTGTACCTGTTGTTACTTTATATTCTGGGTTTACTTCTTGTACTGGTGCTTGACCTTCTTGACCAGGTTCTTGAGTTCCCTTTGTTGAAACTGGTTCTTTATATCCAGGAAGTTCTGGCTGTACTAAAGCTTGGCCTTGCTTCTCGCCTTCTTTTACTTCTTGAACACCTTTGGCTTCATGATACTCTGGTAATTCGGGTTGCATTAGAGCTTGTCCTGCCTTGCCTTCTTCTTGAGTTCCTTTTACTTCAACTGGAGCCTCTGGCAATTCAGGTTGCGTTAAGGATTGTCCTGTCTTACCTTCTTCTTGTGTACCTTTAGCTACTTGGTGACTTGGTTCAGCTTGTGGTACTGGAGTTGGAGCAGGTTGCACCTCTTTCTTCGTTCCGACTGCAATGACTTGCGACAAAGGATTTTGGACTACTTGCTTTTCGATGACTTCTCTAACTTCTTGACCATTGACCATCGATACTTTAGTTACAAGACGACGCTGACCATTTACTCCAGCTGTGACAATACGAGTCTCTCCTTCTGCTAGATTCGCATCTGGACTTGTGACCGTTTCAAAAGGAATCTCCACCAAGCTCTCTTCCTGTCTTGTCTGAGGCTTCTCAGAAACGGGTTTTTCTTCAATAGCAGGAGCAACTGGAGTCTCTACTTCAGGTTTTTCAACGACAGTTTCCGGAGCAACAGCAGGTCTTTCTTGAACGACTTCTGTTTTCTCGATTTCTTTTGAACTTTGATTTTCTACTGGCAACTGAGGCTTCTCAACTGAAGCTGGTCTTGATGGATGGAGTTCTGCTTCCTTGAAGTATCCAATGTATTCATAGCCATCAATGTGGATAATCCCTTCAGCTAAGCCTTCATGTGTAGAGGCTGAAATAGTTTGGTTATAAGAAAGTAATTCTTTATTTTCAAACGCAAATGTCCCATAAGGTACAAAAGTGCTAGCTCCTAAAGAACCAATCAAGAGAACACCTAGAACCTCTTTACGACCTTTTTTGGACACCAAAAAGACTGCTAGAGAAGCCGTTGCCAAGCCAAGGCCTGCTAGAGCTAGCTCCTTACTTCCTGTGTATGGAAGTTGTTGACTGGTAGTTGCCTTCTTACGATAAACTACATAGAGAATATCATCATCTTGAAATTCTGTAGGAACTTCATGGTGAATCAGAGCTTTTTCAGACTCGGTCAATTCCTGCTCCGCCAAATAACGGTAATGAACGCTATGAGCACCGCCAACTTCATTGGCTTGAACCTTATCTACTGAAAAAGTACTAGCACCAAAAAGGAAGGCCCCGATTGCTACAGGACCTACCCCAACAGTTAGCTTACGAATCGAATATTTGGTAATTTTTTTTAGTTGTTGTTTTGTTTTTCTCATTCTCACGACTTTCTGATAGAATCTTGTGGATACTGCGCACGCGCACCTCCAATTAATTTTGGACGGCTAGCAAGAGCCGTTACATGAGCATGCCCAATTTCTCTCAAAAGAGGGCGAATCGGAACCTGAACATGCTTGACATGCATACCAATTGCAGTGTCTCCGATATCCAATCCAGCATGAGCCTTGATAAATTCAACCTCAACTGGATCTTGCATAAACTTGAAGGCTGCCAACTGACCTGAACCTCCTGCATTGAGAGTTGGAAGGACACTGACGATTTCCAGGCCAAACTGCTCTGCCACCTGACGTTCAATAACGAGGGCCCGATTGACATGTTCACAACCTTGAACAGCTAGATGAATTCCATTTTCTTCTAGGATATCTAGGATGGTCTTCACAATGATTTCCCCAATTTCTTGGCTGGATTCCTTGCCAATCTGACCACCTATCACTTCACTAGAAGAAAGGCCCAAAACAAAGATAGATCCTTGCTTCAAATTGGCCTTTTCTAATACATCTTTTACAATCTGGCTTGTTTCTCTTTGAATGTCTTTTTCCTTCATACTTGATACCTCTTTTGTCATTATCTATCATATCGTTTTTTCTACGTTTTAGCAAGATAGACAACCTAGAATGCTTGCCCAATTACGCATAAAACTCCCAGAATTGACTGGGAGTTAGCTAGTTTCTATTCTATTTATGTATATTTCAACTGTCGTCCCTTTTGAGGGAATAGAATCAATCTTCATTTGGTAATCTTCTCCAAAGTGAAGTTTGAGCCGTTGATCAACATTTTGAAGACCAACTCCCCCACGTTTGAGTTGACTTTGACTACTATCGCCAGTAGCTTGGAAACCAACTCCATCATCCTCAATGCGGATGACCAATCCTGAATCCTGTTTCTGGACAGAGACTCTAATATGACCCTGACCTTCTTTCTCCTTGATGCCATGGTAAAGAGCATTTTCTACTAGAGGTTGCAACACCAGCTTGGGCAAGACTAGATTATCAAAGGCAGGATTTTCATTAATTTCGTATTCCAGTTTATCTCCATAGCGTTGTTTCTGGATAAAGAGATACTGGCGGACATGGTTGATTTCGTCATACAGGCAAATCAAATCCTTGCCTTTATTGAGCGCCAAGCGGAAGTAGGTAGCCAAGGACTTGGTCACTTGAACCACTCTCTGACTGTCCTGAAATTCTGCCATCCAGATGATGGTGTCCAAGGTATTATAGAGGAAATGCGGATTAATCTGGCTCGACAAGGCTTGAAGTTCATACTGACGGGTTGTTTCTTCCTGCCTGCGAATAGCTGCCATCAACTGATCAATCTGATCCAACATAGCATTGAACTGGCGAGTCACTTCTCTCAGTTCATGGGCACCAGTTTCCTTGGCACGAAGATTCTGATTACCAGAAGCAATCTCCAGCATAGTTTCTCTCAAATCCTTCAAGGGAGCAATCCAACGTTTGAGACTGAACCACACCAAGCAGAGACAGGCAAGAAGAGATGTGACACTAGCCCCAAGCAAGGTCCACATGAGTTGACTCCGAACCTGATCTAACTTCTCCAACGAAGACACACCCAGAACCGTCCAATCAGTTCCAGCAATCTTTTCTTGACTGACATAGGATTGGTGGTCTGGAGTATAACCCTGCCCTGTCTCAATATAGGGGTTCATGGCCTCCATTTCGCTAGACGAACTATAAACTGTATGTTGAGGATGATAAACAAATTCATGGTTTTCATTGATGATAAAGGCAAAGCCCTGCTGACCCAACTGAAGTTGGTTAAGATAGGCTTCCAGAGTTTCATAAGAAATATCCAAACGAAGCACGCCAAGATTGGCTCCCTTTGCATCAACAAGTTCCTGAGTGACAGAAATGACCCACTGACTATCCGATTTACGAGCTGGGGTTAAAACTGGCTTAGCTCCCTGATGAATGGCCTTTTGGTACCAGTCCTCAGCCATCATATCTGAGGAAGTTTTCATCTGCACACTGTCATCTGTAGAAATGACCTGACCGGATTTGGTCACCAGCACAACAGTTTTCAAATCCTGATCTGCCTTTAAGATGGTTAAAAACAAATCTCGAATTCCCTTGACCTTGTCTTGACTGGGATTCTCAGCATAGGCTAGGACAGCCGTCTGCTGGGTCAAACTGGTAGAGGTGGTTTCTAATTTTTTGATATAAGACTGGATAAAGTGGCTAGTTTGACTGATAGTCGTTTGGCTATTGCCCTCAATGCTAGCCTCAATGGCTGAAGAACTAGATTGATAGTAGAAAGTCCCAACCAGAGCTAGGAGAATGAGAAAGACCAGAAAGATAGAAATAACCATTCTGACTAGGAGAGAAGAACGCTTCATCGACCTTCCCCCTTCTTAAACTGACGAGGTGTCACACCTGCAATCTGTTTAAAACGTTGGGTGAAATAGTTCATATCTTCAAAACCAACCTTCTCTGCTATCTCATAAATCTTCAGATCTGTAGTTAAAAGCAAGAGCTTGGCTTGTTTGACACGTTCTCTCACCAGATAATCCTGAAAAGGCAGGCCCAACTCTTTCTTAATCAAAGAACTCAGATAAGTCGGACTAAAGCCCAAGACACTGGCCAAGCTCTTTAAACTAAATTGACTATCAGCTAGATGAGACTGGATTTTCTGGGCCATGTTTCCTTCAAACTTATCGGTTAATAAATCTTGTAACTGCTCTTCTTTTTCTTCCTTGTCCAACTTTTGCTTGATTTTCCCCAACATTTCCTCAATATCCTGACGAGAAAAGGGCTTGAGCAAGTAGTCATCCACACCTAGTTTGACAGCAGATAAGGCATAATCAAAATCATCGTAACCTGTCAAAAAAACTAGATGAACCTGAGAATAGGTTTCTCGAACCAGACTGGCCAACTGGATGCCATTTAGCTGAGGCATGTTGATATCGGTTAGAATGATATCTGGCACCTGCTTTTGTATCAATTCCCAAGCCTGTCTTCCATTTTCAGCTTGACCGATGATTTCCATATCGTAGGCTGCTACATTGACCAGCTTGGTCAAGCCTTGTCTCACCAGATATTCATCTTCTACGATTAAGATTGTGTAGGTCATGCTTCTCTCCTTTGTCACTTACTAGTATCAGTATAGCAAAATTCTCCTCTAACTGCTTAGGAAAGCCCTCTTAATCAACATAATCTAGTAAATAAGCATAGCCTTTTTCTTCCATTTGGTCTTTGGGAATAAAGCGGATAGAGAGACTATTGATACAGTAGCGCAAGCCACCCTTGTCCTGTGGGCCGTCCGTAAAAACATGGCCAAGGTGAGAATCTCCAACTCGGCTTCGCACTTCCATGCGTGTCATATTGTAGGATTTATCTTCCTTGTAGGTGGCAACATCTGGACTGATGGGTTGGGTAAAACTAGGCCAGCCACAACCAGACTCAAACTTATCCTTTGATGAAAAGAGAGGTTCCCCAGTTGCTACATCCACATAGATACCGGATTCAAATTTATCCCAGTAGCGGTTTGAGAAAGCCCGTTCTGTTTGATTTTTCTGGGTAACTGCATACTCCTCAGGTAACAGGGTCTTTTTCAATTCCTCATCACTTGGTTTTGGGTATTTGCTGGCATCAATGACGAGATAGGCCGCCTGATTAACATTAATATGGCAGTAACCATTTGGATTTTTCTTGAGATAGTCTTGGTGGTAATCCTCAGCTACTACAAAATTCTTCAAGGTCTCCTTTTCAACTGCTAGAGGTTGATCATATTTCTTAGCAACTTCATCAAAGACTTGATTGATTACCTCTAAATCCTTTTCATCTGTGTAATAAACACCAGTACGGTACTGGGTTCCCACATCATTTCCTTGTTTATTTTTGCTGGTTGGATTGATAATGCGGAAGTAATGAAGCAGGATTTCCTTGAGAGAAATTTGATTGGCATCATAAGTAACATGGACAGTCTCCGCATGACCTGTTTGGTTAATCAATTCGTACTTGGTTGTTTCCCCTCTACCGTTTGCATAGCCTGAAACGGCATCTGTTACTCCAGGCACGCGTGAGAAGTATTCCTCCACTCCCCAGAAACATCCCCCAGCTAGATAAATTTCGTGCAAGTCTGCGTCTTTACTCACTTCTGTTTTTTTCACTGTTTTTCCTCCTTGGCTAACTGATGCTTTCTCAATTTGCGAGCTATCTGTCTGCCCTGCATTTCGCATCAATAGAAAATAGAAACTGCTCATGGCTAGGAAAAAGATTCCTGCCAAAACAAACAATTTTACTTTATCATTCATAACCTTTCGCTACCCCATTTCTTTCAATGTTTTTAAAATCATATCCTTATCCATAAAACCTGGTTGCGTTTTGACCAGCTTTCCTTCCTTGTCTATAAAGGCTTGAGTTGGGTAAGAACGGACACCATAACTTTCCAAAAGTTTGCCTGATGGGTCAATTAGAACTGGGAAATTTTTATAATCCAAGCCCTTGTACCAGTTCTTAAAGTCAGCTTCAGCTTGTTCTCCCTTGTGTCCAGGAGAGACCACTGTCAAAACTACATAGTCATCACCAGCATCCTTAGCAATTTCATCGGTATCTGGAAGACTGGCTAGACAGATGGAACACCAAGAAGCCCAGAATTTGAGATAGACTTTCTTGCCCTTATAATCAGACAAGCGGTAGGTCTTGCCATCTACTCCTGTCAGTTCGAAATCAGCAACTTCCTGACCTTTAGTCGCAGTTTGCGCACTGACTTGTTCTGTTTTTGTTTGCTCCTTCATAGTAGATTCGTCTGACATATTTTTAGCAGAACAGGCTGCCAAGCAACAGATTGAGCCGACTCCAAGGAGACATGTTTGCCATTTTTTCATTTCTTCTTCCTCTCTATTCAAATAATGTAGTCAAAATGGAAGCATTTCCCAAAAGCACCAAGATTCCCATCACGATAATGAGGAAACCACCTACTTTTTTGAGGGTTCCAAGGTAGGGATGAAGTTTTCGGAAATGTTTCAAAACATAGCTGGAGGCAAGAGCTAGAACCAAAAATGGTAGTGCTAGACCCAGCGTATAGATTAACATGAGACCAGCTCCCTGCCAAGCACCTGAGCCACCTGAAGCCGCTAAAGCCAAAACAGAGCCAAGAACCGGCCCCACACAAGGCGTCCAAGCAAAACTAAAGGTCAACCCCAGTAAAAATGCCTGACTATAGCCGTTACCCTTTTGCCCCTGTCTCTTTAATTGTAGCCTTCTTTCCTTGTAGAGTCCCTGAAAATGTAAGACTTCCATCTGGTGCAAGCCCAAGAGAATGATGACCGCACCCGTCACATACTGAAACCAAGAAGCATACAGCAAATTGCCTAAAAAACCAGCTCCATAGCCTAGTAAGATAAAAACAAAGGATATCCCTGCTATAAAGGCCAAAGTTCTCAATAGACTAACAAGTGAGATTGAATATTTTCCACTAGAAGCCTGAGCACCATCTTCGTCATCCAACAAGACCCCTGCATAAACCGGTAACAAGGGTAAGATACACGGAGAAAAGAAGGAAAGAATTCCAGCAAGAAAAACACTGATAAAAAAGATTATATTATCCATTGCCTTCCTCCATTCTTTGATTTGATAAAACTATTATAGCCCCAAAACTCCAGAAAAAACAGGGACAATGATAGGGAAAAATAGGAATTTAATCAGGTTATATAAAAAATGTTGCAAAAAAAGCCAGACACAGTCTGACTTTGATGGAAACTGAAAAGAAAATTCACTAGTCTTCCCTACTTATCTGATAATAAATAAGGTCCGCAAGATAGCCTTTTCTCTCTACACCATTGGTAATAGTCTTGAGATAGGACATTCCAGCCTTCTCCATGACACGACCTGAAGCTGGATTGAGACTAGCATATCGTGCTCTGACATCTTGAAAACCTGCTTGAGTAAAACAAAAGTCCAAGACAGCTTTCAAGGCCTCTGTCATCATACCATGACCCCAGTAAACCTTGCCTAGCACATAGCCAATTTCACAAGAAGAATTGTTCTCATCTATTGCAACGATGCTGATATCTCCTATCACCTGCTCTGGCTTTTCTTTGAGACAAATGGCCCATTTATAATAGTTGGGATTAGCATAGGAAACAACCCAATTTCGGATCGAGTTTCGAGTGATTTCGACATTAGAATGGGGATCCCAAGTGACGTAGGTTAGATTCTCAGCAGATGAAGCCCAATTCTGAAACATGGCTTCTGCATCACTTTCCAAAAATCTTCGCAAGATTAAACGATCTGTCTGTAATATTTGCGTACTGATTGCTTTCATGACGCTACCTCGCTTTCTGATAGATGATTCTATGTCCAATCTCCATTGAAACTTGTTTTACTTTCTCGTTTCTAGACTCGGGGTTCAAGTTACCCCGACCTTTCTCGTTTTCTTATTTCTAAACTCGGGATAAAAAGATCCACTGGAGGTTATTCTTGCTCTCGAGTTTCAAGGCTCAAGCTAAAAAGGTCCACCGGACCTTCTCTCACTTTCTTATTTCAAGGTGAGAGGCTGAAAACCTCCACTGGAGGTTCCTCATTTTCTTATTTCTAAACTCGGGGTTAAAAGGTCCCCCGGACCTTTTTACTCCCAAAAATCATCAAATACGGTGATGGGTAGGTGGCGTTTGTGTTGGCCTTTGTGCCACCAGTTTTCAATGGTCGCTTGAGCTTCTGGGCTGATTGTTTTGCCTTCTAGGTAGTCGTCAATCTCTGCATAGGTGACTCCGAGGGCTACTTCGTCAGCTAGACCTGGTTTGTCTTCTTCTAGGTCTGCCGTTGGGATTTTTTCATAAAGGGCTGGGTCTGCACCAAGTTCCTTCAATAGTTGTTTTCCTTGACGTTTATTGAGGCGATAAAGAGGGAGAATATCCGCACCACCATCACCAAACTTGGTAAAGAAACCTGTGATATTTTCCGCAGCGTGGTCTGTTCCAATGACCGCTCCGCTATGGGAACCAGCAAGGGCATACTGAGCAATCATACGGCAACGTGCCTTGATATTCCCCTTGTTGAAGTCTGAGACAGGACTACCTGTCGCTTCAACTGCAGCTGTCATGGCATCTGCAGACTCCTTGATATTCACCACTAAACTGATATCTGGCTGAATGAAGGCTAGGGCTTTTTGAGCATCTGCTTCATCAGCTTGCACCCCATAAGGCAGGCGGACAGCGATAAATTTGTAGCTGTCATCTCCCGTTTCTGCTCGCAGTTCTTCCATGGCCAGTTGAGCCAAACGTCCTGCTAAGGTTGAGTCTTGTCCCCCAGAAATCCCTAGTACAAAGGTCTTTAGGAAGGGATGTTTTTTCAGGTATCTCTTTAAGAAATCAATAGAACGACGAATTTCTTCCTGGGCATCAATCACTGGTTTCACACCCAGCTCTTGGATAATCGTTTCTTGCAAACTCATTCTTCCTCTCCTTCACCGAGGGCTTCCTTGCGCATCTTGTCAATCAAGTCCATCTTGTCTTGCCATACATCACGCGCCAAATCTACTGGATAGTGTTGCGGATTGAGCACGCGCTTGTACTCATCCCAAAGCTTGTCAAATTCCTTACGAGCATAATCCTGAATCTCAGTTAAGCTAGGCAAGTTGTAAATCAATTTTCCGTCTTTGAAGATATCCACTAGGAGAGGAACAGCATCAAAATTACGAACCGTCTTCTTGATGTAGGTATAAGTCGGATGGAACATCTTGATTTCTGTCATGTCACTCACAGCAACACCATCATAAGTGATGTAGTCACCCTCTGACTTACCTTTTTCACGACTGGTAATGCGCCACACCTGCTTCTTACCTGGCGTAGACACTTTTTCAGCATTATTTGACAGCTTAATCGTATTGCGCATGTTCCCATTTTCATCTTCAATTGCAACAATCTTATAAACTGCCCCAAGAGCTGGCTGATCATAGGCTGTAATCAGCTTTGTACCCACGCCCCAGACATCAATCTTGGCCTTTTGCATCTTGAGGTTGAGGATGGTATTTTCATCTAGATCATTAGAAGCATAAATCTTAGCCTCGGTAAATCCAGCCTCGTCCAGTTGCTGACGGACTTTCTTAGAAATGTAGGCAATATCCCCAGAGTCAATCCGCACACCCATAAAGTTAATCTGATCACCCAGTTCACGCGCCACCTGAATGGCAGCTGGCACACCAATACGAAGGGTGTCATAGGTATCCACAAGAAATACACAGTTCTTGTGGGTCGCAGCATAAGCCTTGAAGGCCTCATAGTCGTTACCATAAACCTGCACCAAGGCATGGGCGTGAGTCCCCAAGACAGGAATGTCAAAGAGTTTACCCGCACGCACGTTGCTAGTTCCATTGGCACCACCAATCACCGCTGCGCGTGTTCCCCAGATGGCCGCATCCATTTCTTGAGCCCGACGTGTCCCAAACTCCATTAAAGGTTCATCTTCAATGACCGAACGAATACGAGCTGCCTTGGTCGCTACCAAGGTCTGGTAGTTGACAATATTCAAAAGGGCCGTTTCGACCAATTGACATTGGGCTAGAGGGCCTTCCACCTGTACAATCGGTTCATTAGCAAAGACCAAGTCCCCTTCTTGGGCAGAACGAACGGTCAACTCCAACTTGAAATTGCGGAGATAGTCCAAGAATGCCCCATGATAGCCTAGCGACTCCAAATAGGCAATATCACTATCTGAAAAACGCAAATCTTCAAGATAACTCACAATTCTTTCCAAACCAGCAAAAACCGCATAGCCATTTTTAAAAGGCTGTTGGCGGAAATACACCTCAAAGACCGCCTTCTTATTGTGAATCCCTTGGTCAAAGTAAACCTGCATCATGTTGATCTGGTACAAGTCCGTGTGCAATGTCAAACTATCATCTGGATACATACTTTTCCTACTTCCTTAGCTAGAAACACATGAAAATTTTCAAGAACTTTCATGTATTCCAATAAATTAGTACTATTATATCACATTTTAGCTGGATTGAGAAAAGAGTAACAAGCTATTCTCCACTCTCCAGTTCATCCATATCTTGTTCAAACTTTTTCTGAGCCCATTCGCCATAACTCAATGCAATATACAAATGTCATTTTGTAAAATTTTATTAACAAAAAACTCTCTACCATAAAAAATAGAGAGTGTTAAGTTTAAATATAGGATTTCAAAATATCAACGACATCACTTCTTTTCTTAACCTGATAAGACTTGATTCCCAATTTCTCAGCTGCAATTGTATTGTCCTCAATATCACCTAGAAAGACACAATTTGTAGGATTTAACTGGTATTTATCAAGAATCCCCTTCATACTTATGTCAAGAACCCCTCTTTGCCTTATACTTTCATATTCACCTTACAAATTCTTTTGGTAATAATATCTTTGCCCAATGTAGGGATAGTCTTGTAAAGTAAAGACTTCCTTGTAGCCATGCCTTTTATAAAAATCAGGAGCTTGAAACTGGTAAGTATTGACAAAAGCAAAACGACAGTTTCGATTCTTAGCTTCAGTTTCTGCTTGCTGCAATAGTTTTGAACCGATTCCTTGCCCTCGCAGTTCCTCTTTTACAAACAAATACTCAATTTCCAACCAATTTCCAAAAGTCTCTGCTATCAAACCTGCCAGGAGATTGCCCTTTTCATCTTCGACATAAAGATTAAGTGGCTCACTTTCAGCTTCTTCTCTTTTTGAACGGTTATAAAGACGAATCAGATTCCCTATTTCTTGTGATTTATGGGATTCCTTATTTTCCAATCTAAAGTACATCTAAACCTCCTTAAACACTGTTACAGCTTGATTATAGTCTTATTTCAATAGACTGTCAAACTAGCAAAAACTCACCAACCTGAGTTGATGAGTCCTTATACTCTTCGAAAATCAAATTCAAACCACGTCAGCTTCACCTTGCCGTACTCAAGTACAGCCTGCGGCTAGCTTCCTAGTTTGCTCTTTGATTTTCATTAAGTATTAATTTATTTTCTAAATTTCCACTGGCTATAAATCCCGAAACCGATAATCCAGATAGCTGAACCGATTGCTCCTACAAATGTAGACTCTTGTAAAAAGAGAGTTACAAAGACAAAGGCAAAGAAGAGCATGGTTAAGGGATTTAGGAAACGATAATGGGGCATGAGATAGCCGTCCGCCATAAAGTCCTGTGACTTGCGGTATTTAAGGTGAGCCACCATAATCAAGATATAAATGGCGATATAGACACCTGATGATGATGCCGTAATCAAGGCAAAGGCATCGGAAACACCTGGCAAGATATTAATAAAGGCTGCTAGGGCAATCAAGATTGCTGAGGCGATGATGGCATTTTGTGGCACATTGTGGCGAGAAAGGGTATCTGCCTTGATCGCTTTTAAGAATGGATTTGGCGAATCATGGGCAATCTGGTACAAATGGCGACCTGTTGAATAAAGGGTCGAGTTAAGGGCAGATGCTGCTGACGTCAAGACGACAAAGTTAATCAAGGCTGCTGCCCACTTGACACCTGCCAATTCAAATACTGTAACAAAGGGAGAATCAGCCGATGCAAGTTCACGCCACGGAATGATAGCCATGATGGCTAAGAGGGCACCACCGTAGAAAAAGGCGATACGCAAAGGAATTTCCTTAACGGCTTTTGGCAAGACCTGACGTGGATTTTTGGTTTCTGAAGTCGTTACCCCGATAAACTCAATCATGAGATAGGCAAAGAAAACCATCTGGAAGGCCATGACAAAGTTAACTCCACCATTAGGAAATAGTGAGAAATTGTCGGCGATATTAGCCAAACTTGCTACTCCATGTGGTGTCTTAAAGCCTGTCAAGACCATAAAGACTCCTGTGGCAATCATGGCTAAAATAGCCACAATCTTGACCATCGCAAACCAAAACTCAACTTCCCCAAAGAGTTTCACCGCAATCAAATTGACCAAGGCTAGAATAGTCAAAAATCCAATCTCAATCATCCAACTTGGCCAGCTAGGGAACCAGAACTGAACATAGTGAGAGATAGCAGTGATTTCCGCCATACCGATAAAGACAACGGATAGCCAGTAAGACCAAACCGAGAAATAACCCCAGCCCTTACCTAAATGGCGCGTGATAAAGTTGATAAAGGTATGTTGCTCAGGGTCTTGGTAGAGCATTTCCCCAACCGCACGCATCATGAGGAACATGAATGCTCCCGTAATCATATAAATTAGTACAATAGAAGGACCTGTTAGGCTGATAGAGCGACCTGCTCCCAAAAAGAGTCCTGTTCCAATTGTTCCCGCAATGGCCATAACCTGCACGTGACGATTGGTCAGACCACGCTCCATCTTATTTTTTTTCTTCTTTGAACTCATAACGTCTCCAATTCAATTTAAAATGGAAAAAGGAGTGAGTGAAGCGCACTGCCTCCTCACTCCTTTTTTTTATTTTTAGGCTGTTTTTTCAACCTTCAAGATTTTTACATCATAGCTACCAACAGGTGTTTCAATAGTTGCTGTATCACCTGTTTTCTTACCAATCAAGGCTTGTCCAATTGGGCTTTCATTTGAAACCTTACCTGCAAAGGCATCCGCACCTGCTGAACCTACGATAATATAAACTTCTTCTTCGTCCTCACCAATTTCTTGAATAGTGACTGTTTTACCAATCGCCACTTCATCATCGGCAACTGAGTCGCTATTGACGATTTCAGCATAACGGATTTTTGTTTCCAAGCTAGAGATTTGTCCTTCGACAAAAGCTTGTTCATCCTTAGCTGCTTCGTATTCACTGTTTTCAGAAAGGTCACCGTATGAACGGGCAATCTTAATGCGTTCTACCACTTCTGGTCGGCGAACCAATTTCAATTCTTCTAATTCTTTTTCAAGTTTTTCCTTTTCCGCAAGGGTCATAGGATATGTTTTTTCTGCCATTTTTCTCAACTTTCTTTCGATAGTATTGAATCTCTATCTGAGATTCTCATTTTTGTAGTCTTAGTTTGAACTACTATTTTGAGTAAGCTTGCTATTGACATGTTCAGCTACATTACGATCATGCTCTTCCTGTGTCACTGCGTAATAGACTTTACCATCTGTAACATTGGCTACAAAGTAAAGGTTCTCACTCTTAGTTTGGTTGATACTTGCTTCAATCGCGTCCTGACTTGGACTATCTACTGGACCAGGCATCAAACCAGGTTTTGTATAAACATTGTATGGTGAATTAATCGATGTATCAATTCCAGCATCATCTGCTAGGCTAATATTTTGACCAAGCTTCCCTTGGGCATACAAGATTGCAATATTGCTTTGAAGTGGCATACCAAGATTCAAGCGGTTGTAGAAAACACCTGCAATCAACTTACGATCTTCAGTCTTAGCACCTTCTTTTTCAACAAGTGAAGCAATTGTTAGCAATTCATTGACAGTCAAGTTTTTAGACTTGATTGCACTATAGTGCGGAGTCAATGTTTTATCCATGGCTGCCAGCATCTCATCAATCAAACTTTCAATAGTTGTGCTTTCCTTGATAGAGTAAGTCGCTGGGAAAAGATAACCTTCCAAACGGTAACGAGCTCCACTTTCTTTCGTTGGCAAGCTTTCGAGTAGGTTTGGATATTTAGCAACTTCTTGACTGATAAAGTTGTCATCTTGCACTTTAGCCAAAAAAGCTTCCGCTGTCAAAGGCTCTTTAAATTCACCTTGTAATTGGCCTACAGCTTGGGCGATTTGATCAATCGTATATCCTTCTGGAATCGTTAAATCTGCAAGTGAAGGTTCTTGAGGTTCAGGAGTACCACCTTTTTGGAGTTCCTTAATGATATCCTCTGTACTCATGCTCTTTTGCAAATTGTAATATCCAGCCTTCAAATCTGAATAATTCTTATATTTAGCATAAAAAGCAAAAATCACTCCGTGTTTAATCACACCAGAATTTTCAAGTGCTGAGCCAATTTCTTGGACATTGGCTCCTTCTGGGATTTGAACAGTTACATACTTCTTAGAATTAGCGTCAACTGGTAATAAAGATGACTGGACGTACTGGTAACCGAAATAACCACCTGCCGAAATTAAGGCAAGGAAAATCAGTAGAGAAATGAAGAAGGCCTTCAAATGTGATTTTTTCTCCTTGACAGGTTTAACAGTCTCACGACGACTACGACTCGGAGTTTCAGAAATGACTTCAACAGCTTCCGTTTCCATAACTGGTTCTGGTTTTGTTACTTCTTTCTGAGGCTCTTTTTTAGCTTCAGTCTTATAAGAAACAGCTACTCTTGTTGGAGTTGCGTTGAAATCTTCTTCGACCTTTCGTTGACGACCAATCTCTGGTCCTGAAGTCGGTCTTGATGGACTTGCTTCAACTGGTGAAGCTGGAACATCTTGACTAGGGTGACTAGGAGTAATCGGAGCTTCTACTCTTGATTCATCTGCCGGTGATGCAGGCATATCCTCACTAGGATGTTTTGGAACACGTGGTGCATTCTCCATAATTTTTTCAACAGCTGATAGGGATGCAACCATAACATCTTCATCTGCGAGTTTTGTTTCAGGGACAAATAGAGTTTCTTTTTTCTCTGCAAGTTCAGTGGCCTCTTGGCGAATCCCTTCATTACGTTTTACTTTTTCTAAATCGCGTAAAATCTGCTCTTTAAAGCTTAATTTCTCATCTTCTCTTGATTTTTCACTCAAAAGTTTTTTCCTCCTCGTTGACAATCCATAATATTATATCTTAAAAACGAAAGAAAAGCAACCTAGCATGCTTTTCTGGCCTATTTTTTAGCTTCCCAGACCATATCATACCAGGTTTCCCCTGCAAAGGTTGACTGGGACAGGCCTTCATTGACAAATCCATGCTTTTCATAGTAAGTGATGAGATAGTCATGACAGGTTAGGTTAATGCCTTCTCTTTCGTGTTCAAGAGCCAGTTCTTTCAAGGCTGTTAGTAATTTCTGACCAAGTCCAAGGCCCTGTGCCTCTTTAGCAATAGAAAGACAGGTTACAGAGATATAGCCACCAGACTCATGACTATAATCTTCTATCTCTTCTGTAAAGGACTGGTCCTGCAGATGGCGGTGTGGGCCAACTGGCCCTTCTATATACCCCATGATTCTGCCCTCTTTTTCTGCAACCAGAAACGAGGTCCGAATCTCTCGCAAATGCGCCTCAAAAACAGAGCGAGGAATGGCTTCTTCAAGCGAGAAATTTTCTAGTTCAATCTCAACGATACGATCCAAATCTTCTAATCTTGCTTTCCTAATTTCCATTTCGCCTCCTAAAAAAAGAGATTAAACCAAATCATACTAAAACCTTGACTAGCTGCATAAAGCGAATCTGTCTCTTCTTCATCAATAAAACCGTTCATTTCAAAATAGGAAAGCAACTCATCCGGACTCTTCAAACGAATAGCTTTGTAATCCAGCTCAACTGCCACATCTTTCAAAGCTGCAAGAAGAAGCGTTCCCAAGCCCTGTCTCTGATGGTCAGTATCAATGACTAAAGAATGTATTTCTAGACATTTCGGATTGTGTGGGTAAGGACCACCTAGAACATAGCCCAGAAGCTGATTTTCATCCCTAGCTAGAAGAAAGGTATCCGCACACTTACGGATACTTTCTTCTAAAATATGGGAAGGTTGCTGCTTTTCAGCTGGAAAAGATGAAGCCTGGAGTACCTCTATCTCAGCCAAATCAGATTTACTTGCCTGAATGATCTTAATTGGAATTTCCATGAAAACTTCCTATTGAACATTGCTTGTCAAGTCAGACAAGAGACGCTCGAATGAATATTCATAGGTTTGGATATCCCCTGCTCCCATAAAGACATAGACAGCATTGTCATGGTCTAGGAGTGGAGAAACATTTTCAACAGTGATCACTTGGTTTTTCTTGTTGATTTTGTTGGCTAGGTCTTCCACTTTAACATCACCATGATCTACTTCACGAGCAGATCCATAAATTTGCGCTAGATAAACAGCATCCGCTTGGTTCAAAGCGTGGGCAAATTCGTCCAACAAGGCAATGGTTCTTGTAAAGGTATGCGGTTGGAAGACTGCTACGATTTCTTTGCTTGGATATTTTTGACGAGCTGCATCCAAGGTCGCAATAATTTCTGTTGGATGGTGGGCAAAGTCATCGATAATCACCGTGTCATTGACAATTTTCTCAGTAAAACGACGCTTAACACCGGCAAATGTTTTCAAGTGCTCACGCACCAAGTTCAAATCAAATCCTGCTGTGTAAAGAAGACCAATAACGGCTGTCGCATTCATGATATTGTGACGACCAAAGGTTGGGATGTGGAATTGACCCAATTCTTGTCCACGGAAGTGAACCGTGAAGGTTGAACCAGTTGTTGAACGAAGAAGCTCACTAGCGACAAAGTCATTACCTTCTGCTTCAAAACCATAATAATAAATTGGTGCATCAGACGTAATTTTACGCAATTCTGCATCTTCACCATAGACAAAGAGACCCTTGGTAATTTGTTTTGCATAGTCGTTAAAGGCATTGAAAACATCCTCGAGACTTGTGAAATAGTCTGGATGGTCAAAGTCAATATTGGTGATAATAGAGTATTCTGGGTGGTAGGGCATGAAGTGACGCTCATATTCGTCAGATTCAAAGACAAAATATTTGGCATTAGCTGATCCTCGACCTGTCCCATCCCCAATCAAAAAGCTAGTATCTGTAATGTGAGACAAGACATGAGACAACATACCTGTCGTTGAAGTTTTGCCGTGCGCTCCAGCAACTCCCATGCTGACAAAGTCGCGCATAAAGCTACCTAGGAACTCATGGTAACGTTTGTAGCTGATTCCATTTTGGTCCGCATAGGCAATTTCGACGTTGTTATCTGGACGAAAGGCATTTCCAGCGATAATTTCCATATCACCGTCTAGATTCTTTTCATCAAAAGGAAGAATAGTAATCCCTGCCTGCTCAAGACCACGTTGAGTAAAGTAGTACTTTTCAACATCTGATCCCTGTACCTTATGCCCCATTTGATGCAACATCAAGGCCAAGGCACTCATCCCTGATCCCTTAATTCCGATAAAATGATATGTCTTTGACATGTTTTCTCCCCTATTCAGTAATTCTTGTCAGATTCAACTCTTGGGCAACCTGACGTTCTTGTTCTTTTTGTTGATTCTTTTTATTGTAGATTTGGCTCTTCTTCAGAAAATCATAATTATTTTTCTTTGGACCTGAAGTTTCTTTTGGCTCAGATTGAGTCGAAATATTGCTCACTTCTTCCGCCAAGATGTAATGAGACTGGGTCAATTTTTGACTATATTTGACAAATTCACCAGGATTTTCCTTTTGGAAAGGCGCGGTAGGTTGATTGCCCTGCCTAACTAGACTTGGATGAGAATGGCGTCTTGTAGGAGTAATATCCTTAGTCAGATAACTTGCTGAGCGTTTCTTTTTCAAATCCGCACGCGCTTCTTCACGCGCCACCTCCGCATAGCTCTTTCCTTCTTTTTTAACTCCTAAACCAGATTTCTTAGGTTTCTCTACTGGTTTTTCAATCGGTTTTGCTGGTTTTTCTTCAGTAATAGGGGCCCACTCCAGATAATTCTTATCACGGTATTCTCCCTTGATATTACTGATAAAGTCAGACTCATCATAGAGGTCCATAACCGGCATCTCAGTCAGCATGACCTCGTCATCTGACACCAATGGAAATCGTTCTTCTCTCATTTTCTATTTCCTTTCAACACTTCATTATAGCGTATTGTCTTGATTTTTCAAGTGCTGGCTTCAGAAATTCCCAAAATTTCTCTAATTTCTGCTAGGGTCAGACTGCCACGTGACTCTGTGCCGTCCAATACTTGTGACACCAGATGTTTCTTCTGTTCTTGGAGTTCTTGAATTTTTTCTTCAATGGTTCCCCTGGTCACCAAGCGATAGACCTCAACCGTTTCTTCCTGCCCCATCCGATGGGCACGGCCAATGGCTTGCGCTTCCACCGCAGGATTCCACCAAAGGTCAACCAAAATCACTGTATCAGCACCTGTCAAGTTCAGACCGACACCACCAGCCTTAAGAGAAATCAGAAAGGCATCTCTTTCTCCTTGGTTAAAGGCCTTGGTCATGTCTTGTCTTTCCTTGGCTGGGGTTGAACCCGTAATTTTAAAGGATGTCATGCCCAAGTCTGGCAGTTCTTGTTCAATTTTCTCCAACATTCCCTTGAACTGCGAGAAAATCAAGACACGGTGTCCGCCGTCTGCCACCTGTACCAGCAGGTCTCGGAGACTATCCAGTTTGCCACTGGCTCCCTGATAATCCTCCATAAAGAGGGCAGGAGTATCACAGATTTGGCGCAAGCGCATCAAACCAGATAAAATTTCCACCCGACTTCGCTGAAATTCCTGATCTGAAACTTGAGCTAGACGGTCCCTCATCTGTTGCAACTGGGCTAGGTAGATAGCCTTTTGCTGGTCTTCCAGTTCATTTTTATAAACCACTTCAATCAAGTCTGGCAATTCAGTCAGAACTTCTTCTTTCTTGCGCCGCATCACGAAAGGCTTGATAAACTGAGCCACTCGCTCTGCTGACAATTTCATAAATTCTTTCTTGCTTGGCAGGAGTCCTGGCATGACGATTTGGAAAATAGACCACAACTCACCCAGATGGTTTTCAATAGGAGTTCCTGACAAGGCAAAAACTGACGGCACCACAAATTGTCTCAAGGTCTGGGCAATCTTGGTCTGGGCGTTTTTCATGACCTGAGCCTCATCTAAGAAAAGGAAGTCAAAGGCTATCCCCTGATAAAGATCGCTATCCTGACGGAAGGTGGCATAGCTCGTCACATAGATTTGATGGCTTTCAGCAAGAATCTCTTCACGACTAGCTTTCAAGCCATGAACAACAGCCACATCTAACTGTGGGGCAAATTTCTGAAACTCATCTGCCCAGTTGTAAATCAAACCTGACGGAGCTAAAATCAAAACCCGACTTTCTTTTGTCACTTGACTGGTCAAAAAAGCAATGGTCTGCAGGGTTTTACCAAGTCCCATATCATCAGCTAAAATCCCACCAAAACCATAATAATGGAGCATTTGTAGCCAGCCGATTCCTTTTTCCTGATAATCTCGCAAATCAGCCTGAACCTGAGTTGCTTGTCTAGGGAAGTCCTCTGGATGCGTCAAATCGTGAGCTAGATTTTGGAATTCTTGTGAAAAAGAAACACGATCTCGCCCTTCAAAAAGATGAGCTAAACTATAAGCCAAGGATTTTCGAGCCTGCAAGGTCCCATCTTTTAATTCAAATTGTCCTAGTTCCTGTAGATTTTGGCGAATTTTCTTGGTTTCTTCATCGAAAAAGTAGACTTGATTAGACGAATCAATGTAAAAATCTTGATTGGCAACCAAGGCCTGCATGGCTTGGTCGATTTCCTCCTGGGCAATATCTTGAAAATCAAACTGAATTTCCAAGAGACCTCCCTTGGAAGCAATCTGCACTTGAGGGCTTGCCAGACTATAAAGTTCTTCTAGCTTGTCTGATAGATCAACATTTCCGAGTTTTTCAAAAACTGGAATGATTTCATGGAAGAAATGATAGACAGACTCCGCTTTTAGGGCTTGACGCCAAGATTGAAAATCTGCTTCAAAACCAGCTGCCAAACAGACTTGGAAAATTCTTTCTTCTAAGTCAGCATCACTCGAAAATGGTAATTCTTCTAACTCTTGTCGGTTAGAGACCTGCCTATCCCCATAATCAAACTGAATTTCTAAACGAATCCGATTATCCTCTTCCCTGTCAAAGTAAAAAGAGGGTGCAAAAGTTTTGATTTGTAGACGTTCTGGAGCTGAAACGATCCCCATCTGGCTAAAAAAAGTTAAACAAGAAGCTAACTTATCGCGGTCACTGCTATCAAATTGCAAGTATTTCTTTCCATGCTGATCCAAAGGCAACGCTTTGATTTCCTTGAGAAGACGTATCTGCTGGTCTGTTAGAAAATAAACCTGTCCTTTATGGAAAAGCACAGCTCCCTGATAAAAGACATTGACCCTTGGACTCTCACTGATTTCCATTTCAAAATAGTCCGAGTATTCTGTTGCTGTAAAGGCAAATAGATTGGCATCAGCATGCATATCCTGAAAAAGCAGAGTTTGGTAGCTATCCACTTGATGGTCAAATTGAAAATGGGGCAAGGCCATCAGTAAATTCACACCCTGCTCAAAAAAGGTCAGAGGAAAAAAGAGGTGCCGACCTTGGTTTTGGAAAAAAAGCTCTGGACTAAGTCCTTCCTCCATTAGTCCGCGTAAGAAAGTCAGAAGCTCTTGACTTTCCTCATTAAAGGCTTCCCAAGATAGAGACTCCTCATAAGTTTTACCAATCATATAAGGTTTTCTCTTCTCGACGACTTTTAAAAAGATTGGAATATCCCGAATAACGTAGTATTTTTGGCTATTGATTTGCCCGATTCTAAGAGTCCACAAGATATGATTGCTTCCTGCTTCCACCTGACCCACAGCTGACAACTCATAGGCTCGGTCTGATTTTGGAGACAAGATTCGTTCCAAAAATTTGCTGCCCAAGGTCACCTTGGTTTCAACGGCCTCTTTTTCTTCATGACCTTCTTCCAGACTCTGCAAGATTTCCTGACCACGCTCATCATTTTTCAGAAAATGCTCCAGAGCCGCCAAGTGCACACAGTAGCCCCTCTTTTGGAAAAAATCGCAGGCACAAAAAACCAAATCATCCTCTAAACTATAGCGCAGTTCTTCTTCTGCAACGCGAGCGTAGAGCCGATTATTCTTTTCCTTGATGATGTCAACTTTACCAGTTTCATAAAGGGCAACGCCTTCGATACGGACTTTCCCCGGAATCAATTTAGCCATTTTTTTACCTTTACCTTATCTTTTTATTATACCATATTTTCCCCTATGAAAATAGCCTTCTAAGGATACTTTTCTCCTAGAAGGCTGGATTTTTAAAGTTTGGCAAAAATCGTCACAATTCGCTGACACACTTCTTGCAACAGAGATTTAGGCATGGCTACATTGAGGCGAGCATGGAGACTTCCTTCCTCTCCAAAATCCAAACCACGGTTAAGGATAACCTTAGCTTCATTTCTCAAAAGCTCTTGTAATGTTTCATCAGTCAGGTCATAGGCTGAAAAATCAAGCCAAATCAAGTAGGTTCCTTGCGGTTTCATGACCTTGATTTTAGTCTCTTTTCCAAATAAATCCACCACATAATTGATATGGTCTTCAAAGACTTGCTTGAGTTCCTCTAACCAATCTTTACCGTATCGATAGGCAGCTTCTGTCGCCAAATAACCCAAGCCTGAAATTTCATGCTGGTTATTGGCCAACTGGCGTTTCTGGTAAGCCAGTCTCAACTTAGGATTTTCAATGACTGCATATGAATTTTTTGTTCCAGCAATATTAAAGGTTTTAGTGGCACTAGTCAAGACGATAGCAAATTCTTTAAAGTCAGGATTGATGGTATTGAAGGAATGATGCTTGTGACCAAAGAGGGCCAAATCTTGGTGAATCTCATCTGAAACCAAGAAAACACCGTGTTTTTGGCAGAGTTGGCCAATCTTCTCCAACACTTCCTTTTCCCAAACACGTCCACCAGGATTGTGAGGGTTGCAAAGAATATAAAGTTTGACATCCTCTTCTACCAAATCCTTTTCAAGTCGGTCAAAGTCAATCTCAAACAGACCATCCTTTTCCACCAAAGAATTGGTAATCAATCTACGGTTATTCAACTTGACACTGCGTGCAAAGGGTGGATAGACAGGTGTGTTAATCAAAACCGCATCGCCTTCTTTTGTAAAGGCTTGAATAGCTGTTGAGATGGCTGGTACCACACCCTCGATAAAGACAAGAGCCTCTTTGTCAAAGTGGTAATCGTGTTGTGTGGCTTCCCACTTTTGAACTTCGTGAATTAACTCTTCACTGGCATAGGTATAGCCATAAACCAGTTGATCAGCGTAAGTCTGCACGGCTTGGCGGATTTCAGGCAAGACTACAAAGTCCATATCCGCTATCCAAGCTGGTAGGACTTCACTATCTGTTTCTGCTTCTTTCCATTTATAGGTATGGTGCCCTAAACGATTGGGCAGGCTTGTAAAATCATATTTTCCCATCTTTGTCTTATCCTTCCAAGGCTTGGCGCAAATCTGCAATCAAATCTCTAGCATCCTCAATCCCAATCGACAAACGCAAGAGGTCATCTGTTAAACCATAAGAATGGCGCACTTCTGCTGGAATATCAGCATGAGTTTGCGTCGTTGGATAAGTAATGAGACTTTCTACCCCACCCAAACTTTCCGCAAAAGAGAAGACCTTAAGACTGTTCAAAATGTGAGGAATGCGTGTTTCATCAGCTACTTTAAAGGAAATCATGCCTCCACGACCAGTGTAGAGAACTTCCTTAACTGCTGGGGAATCCTTCAAAAAGGCAACCACTTCTTGGGCGTTAGCTGTTGAGCGCTCCATACGAAGAGACAAGGTCTTGAGACCACGAATCAATTGATAACTGTCAAATGGAGACAAGACTGCCCCTGTCGTATTGAGATTGTAGAAGAGTTTCTCGTATAGTTCTAAACTATTGGTCACAACCACTCCAGCCAAGACATCATTGTGTCCTGCTAGATACTTGGTTGCTGAATGAAGAACGATATCTGCTCCATCTTCAATCGGACGTTGGTAGATAGGGCTGTAGAAAGTATTGTCCACCACCACTTTGGCACCCTTAGCATGAGCCAACTTTGCTAGTTTTTCGATATCAAATTCCAACATCAAAGGGTTGGTTGGCGTTTCGATATAGAGAACATCCACGTCCTTCTCCAACTCGGCAATCAACTCTTCTTCTGTATTGGCATAGGTAAAATGGAAACGGCCTTCTTGCTCCACTTGGTTGAACCAGCGGAAAGAACCACCATAAAGGTCACGGACAGCTAAGACCTTACTTCCTACTGGAAAGACGCTAAAGGCCAGTACAATTGCTGACATGCCTGAGCTAGTCGCTAGGGCATAATCTGCGGACTCAATGGCTGCCAAGACTTCTTCAGCCTTACTGCGAGTTGGGTTTTTAGTACGCGTATAGTCAAAACCAGTAGACTGACCGAACTCTGGGTGCTGATAAGTCGTTGAAAAATGAAGCGGTGTCACCAAAGCTCCTGTCGCTTCATCTGACTTAATACCCGCCTGGGCCAAAATTGTGTTGATGCGTAATTCCTTGCTCATACAATACCTCCAAATCTATAGTAACTATTGTACCACTTATTTTCATCAACTCATTTTCTTCTTTTCAAGAGCTGGTTATAGTTTTAAACTATAGACTTATACTCTTCGAAAATCAAATTCAAACCACGTCAGCGTCGCCTTACCGTACTCAAGTACAGCTTGCGGCTAGCTTCCTAGTTTGCTCTTTGATTTTCATTGAGTATTAGATAGTAAAGCTAAAAAGAATCCAGAAAATATTCCAGATTCTTTCGTGAAAATGATTGCTAGGGTTTACTTTAACCGAAAGAAATCGTGTTGGGCTAAATAGTCATAATGGTCTTTATTAAATTGATATTGGCCCACATGCTGACCAATCTGACCGACATCCACGGAAAAAATATAGACTTCATTTTGATAGTTCCAATTCAGCCTAACTGTATTCAAGGCTGGCTTATAAGTAAAATCTTGAACTTGATTCCAAGGCATCTCTACGACTTGATTAGAATGATTTTCTGTTACATCACTGATGTCCATCAAGTAGATTCCATTAGGTGTGAATGCCAGAATCTTAGGCTTCACACTCGACTGAACATAGTAAGTCCCTCCTATAATGAAGAAATCAATAAAGGATTTCAACCATGTCTTTTTCTTAAAAGCCATCAGAAAATTCTTTTGCCCTTCAATGTGGCAAATTGAGAGAAATGATTCAATCTGTTTTTCTGTTGCAAACTCCATAATAGCACCCATGATCTTACCTCCATAACGATTAGTAAATAGACAGATAAGAACTCTTCACATAAAAGAAGAACTTATCATTTGTTACATTTTATCTTACTTTTCCAGTAGACAGCATCCCTCCTATAAAATCATCCTAGCATGTGCATACTTCAGTTAACACTGGAAGAGGATTTAAAAAATAGCTTCTCACACCTTTTATTATATTCATTATATCATAAATCTAATAAACAATTTAAAAAATGTAAGCACTTTTCTTCCAAATTCGCCATCATTCTATAAAAAAACGACAGTTTCCTTCGAAACCATCGTTTTTCTTGAAAAATCCTTATTTGACATGTTTTGCCAATTCTTCTTGAGCTTTTTTATTAGATTCTTCTTTTTCTTTCAACCATTTTTCTTTGGCTTTTTCATATTCGTCTTTTGTAACTGTCTTATCTTGTAATTTGAGGTATTTATAGGATTCAACCCCTTTATTACCAGCCAATGAATATGGTGTTGAGAAAGGAACAATTTTTCTCAATGTTGGTGTTCCGCCTAGTGAAACATTTGAAATTGCTAGAGAGCTATCTACTAACCAAGCTTGGGCATCAGCATATTTCTCATAACGTTTAGCTGGATCTTGCTCCTTATTAGCTTCTTCCAACATTTGAGTATAGACATCCAACCCAACAGCCTTGGCCTTGTCATTAACTTCACCTGGCTCTAAACCAAGGTTTTGCAACATACCTCCGCTGTTGACACTAAAGATATCGAGGTAAGTTGAAGGATCTTGATAGTCTGGAGTCCAACCACCATTGTAAAGATCATAATCCTTCTGAGCTGCAGTTTGAGCAAGATAACCTGAACTATCATAGTCCTCTGTAGAAAGTTGATGAACATCAATCACAACATTATCTGCACCTAAGACAGATTCTATTGATTGCTTCATGGAATTAATCCCTTGAATTTCAGCCTTATTAGCCAAATCTATAGTTTTATCTAAGTGTATAGGGAATTGGACTCCTTTGGCTTGGAGTTCTTTCTTAGCTTCAGCAAATTTAGCTTTAGCTTTTTCTGGATTGTAGTATGGATCTTGGGCATCTGCAAAGTTGATTCCTTGCCATTCCTTACCATAGTTGACCATTTTAGACGCAACTACTTCACCAAAGTCTTTTCCATTGATACTTACGAAGTTTGGAGGAACAACTAGGTTACGCAAAATCTTAGTTGCCCCCTCTTCTCCTTGAGATTGGGCCCCATAGGCCGTACGGTCATAGGCAAAATTAATGGCTTGACGGAAGTTCTTGTTAAGAACCGCTTCTTGAGTCGATTTCTTTTCAGCATCACTTGTCTTGGAAGTGAATTTATAAGATTTTCTATCTAAATTGAAGTTTAAGAAGTAAGAAGTAGCATCTTGCATGCTATAGATGATATTGTCCTTATTCTTTTCTTTAATCCCTTCAAAGCTTGAACTGTTTGGATAGAGACGAGCATAGCTATAAACACCTTCGGTAAAATTACGTGCTAACGCATCTTGGTCACTACCATCAAAATAAGTCAATTTCACATCATCTACAAAGACATTTTTAGCATCCCAGTAGTTAGGATTTTTCTTGTATTCGATGACCGATTTTGAAACAAAGGATTTCATCAAGAAAGGTCCATTGTACAAAATGCTAGATGGATCTACCTTCCCAAAATCATCCCCTTTTGATTTCAAGAAATCCGCATTGACTGGGAAGAGAATAGTTGAGGTTGTTTTTGAGTTCCAGTAAGGTTCTGGTCGTGCCAAGGTATATTGAACGGTTTGGTCATCAAGAGCCTTGACTCCGACAGTTGAAAAGTCGCTTGTTTTACCAGTGATATAGTCATCTAAACCTGCAACGGATTCTTGCACTAAGTACAAGGCTTCTGATTTTTTATCAGCCGCATATTTCAAACCAGTGACAAAATCTTGGGCAGTTACAGGAGCATATTCATCTCCATCTGCAGTATACCATTTAGCATCTTTCCGCAGTTTGTAGGTATAGGTCAAACCGTCCTTAGAAACACTCCAATCCTCAGCCAAGGATGGGACATAGTTCCCATATTGGTCATTTTCCATGAGACCATCTACCAGGTTGGTCACAATATCAGTAGTTGTTGAACGGTTTTCTGCTAGATAGTTCAAACTAGATGGATCACTTGAATAAACATAATTGTATGTTTTTGACCCTGTGCTAGAATTTCCACAGGCACTTAACAAAATACCTGCACTTAACACGACACCTGCAAGCGTTGCATACTTGGCCTTAGACTTTTTCATTTCCAGAACCTCCTGATTTAAATATTTGTCTTATTATACATTACAGGTTTTATTTAGTCAATAGTTTTTTAAGTAAAATTTAAGAAAAATTAAATTACTATCTACAAATTATAAAAAATATAATACAAATTAATAAAAAAGAGAATAATCCAAGCATTTCATGATAGAAATGTTCAAATTATCCCTTTTATTTATAAATATTTTTTAAGTTAACTTTAATTTGATTCGTAAGCGATCTGCTTGAGCTTTTCCAATCACCTTATCCAACAAACGGGTACGGAGACTCATAACTCCATAAACACCTCCACCCATGGCACCGACAAGGGCTACATATAGGAAACTCCACAAACGTCCACTTGGTTGGAAGACAAATCCCAGTACCCACTGGATAGCACCTACACTGATAAACATAACAAAAGTCAACAAACTGATTAAAATGGTTCGCTTCAAAATCACCTTGCGCTTGACACCTGTTACCTTACAAATATCCCGATACATCAAAACATTAGGAATAATGAGACCGATGGTTGTAGAAATCAAAGGTCCGTAACTGTGGAAGATAGCGATGGTTGGAAGTTGCAAGACCAGCTTGGCAATGGAACCATAGATAAAATAGAGAACTGCCTTGCGGTTGCGGAACATTGCCTGAAGCATTGGAGACAAGACCATGTACAAGCCTAAAATAGTAGACTGCAAAACTGCAAAGACAAACAAGCCCATAGCCAAACTATCTGGCTTGCCATAGAAGACAGTATAGAGAGGTTCTCCTACCATGACTACTCCAACCGTTGCTGGAAGCAGGAATAAGAAAAGCATGGTAATGCTGTCCTGAACGAGACGAGAAGCCGCCTTCAAGTCTCCCTTGACATAGTTTTCAGTCAAAAGTGGCAACCCTACACTCCCAATCGAAACCCCAACAGAAATCAAAATCATAGTGATTTTATTAGGATTGGCTGAGAAATAAGAAAACATGACAACCAAGTCTTCATTACTATAGTTGGTAAACCAACTCATACTATTGATAAAGGTCATCTGGTCCAAAATCTGGAAAAGCTGGATAGCAGACCCTGTCAGGATAAAAGGAATGGCTTCCTTAATGGTGTCGACCAAAAGACGCTTGCTGTTTATCTTATCTCCTGTTTCAAGAACTCTTTTAAGTAATCCTTCTTTGGCAAGGAAATAGATCAAAACTGCAAAACTAGCTACCATGCCGACAAAGGCAGCAAAAGTAGATTGAGTAACCGCTGCTAGATAATCTCCTGAACCTATTTTCATAATCATAAAGGTAGCTAGGAGCATCCAGATAACACGAATAACCTGCTCAGCGATTTGGCTCATAGCATAAGGCTTGAGGTTATTCATTCCTTGGAAGAAACCTCGGATAACACTCATAGATGGGAAAATCAAAACCGCCCAAGCCAAGCTCTGCATGATTGGGATCAGGTCTTTCCCTACACCCGACAAGTCTGCTAGCCATGGAGCAAAGACATACAAGACTAGTGCAAAAACAAGACCTAATCCCGTCATAAAGCCTAAAAAGCTCCGAATCAGGGCAAAGCTATGCTCCTCTTCTCGCATGGTATTGTACTTGGCCACTTGCTTGGCAACCGCAACTGGAATCCCTGCTGTTGAAACCAGCAAGAACCAGGCATAGATATTATAGCCCATGGTAAAGAGACCATTTGCTGTAGCCGCATAAGACCCCATCCAGATATACCAAGGGATGATATAAATGGCACCGAGTAGACGACTGATAAAGTTACTAGCCGTTAGCCAAGCAGTCCCCCGTAACATCTGGGCCTGCTGGTGATTGTTTTCGTTAGACATAAATTCCTCATTTAATTTTAATCACTAGGAAAAATTCCTCATCTTCCATTATAAACTTTTCCTTGTCACTTGTAAATTTACGACTTTCGGTTTACAATAGAAAGTATGATAAAGATTGAAACCGTATTAGATATTTTAAAGAAAGATGGTCTCTTCCGTGAGATTATCGACCAAGGACATTATCACTACAACTACAGCAAAGTTGTTTTTGATAGCATTAGTTACGACAGCCGAAAAGTAAAAGAAGACACTCTTTTTTTTGTAAAAGGTGCTGCCTTTAAGAAGGAATTTTTGATTTCTGCCATCTCTCAAGGCCTCGGTTGGTATGTGGCTGAAAAGGACTACGAAGTCGGCATCCCTGTCATCATTGTGAACGATATAAAGAAAGCCATGAGTTTGATTGCCATGGAGTTCTATGGTAATCCACAAGAGAAACTAAAAATTCTCGCCTTCACAGGAACTAAGGGTAAGACAACAGCAGCTTACTTTGCTTACAACATCCTATCTCAACGCTACCCAACAGCTCTCTTGTCAACTATGAACACAACTCTGGATGGCAAGACCTTCTTTAAATCTTCCTTCTCGACGCCTGAAAATATCGATCTTTTCGACATGATGGCTCAGGCTGTTAAGAATGGTCGAACCCATCTTGTAATGGAAGTTTCTAGCCAAGCCTATCTTGTCCATCGAGTCTATGGTCTGACCTTTGATGTAGGAGTCTTTCTCAACATCACTCCAGACCATATCGGCCCGATTGAACACCCTAGCTTTGAAGACTACTTCTACCACAAGCGTCTCTTGATGAAAAATAGCCGAGCAGTCATCATTAACAGTGACATGGACCACTTTTCTGTATTGAAAGAGCAAGTCGAAGATCAAGACCATGATTTCTACGGTAGCCAGTCTGATAACCAAATCGAGAATTCCAAAGCCTTTAGTTTTTCAGCTACGGGTAAACTCACTGGAGATTATGATATTCAACTCATTGGCCACTTCAACCAAGAAAATGCCGTTGCTGCTGGACTTGCTTGCCTCCGTCTCGGAGCTAGTCTTGAGGATATCAAAAAAGGAATCGCTGCAACCCGCGTTCCTGGTCGTATGGAAGTCCTCACTCAGAAAAATGGAGCCAAGGTCTTCATCGACTATGCCCACAATGGTGACAGTCTCAAAAAACTAATCAAGGTTGTAGAGACTCATCAAACAGGAAAGATTGCTCTGGTCTTAGGTTCGACAGGAAATAAGGGAGAGAGTCGTCGTAAAGACTTTGGCCTCCTCCTCAATCAACACCCTGAGATTCAAGTCTTTCTGACTGCTGATGACCCCAACTACGAAGACCCAATGGCCATTGCAGATGAAATTAGTAGCTACATCAATCATCCTGTTGAAAAAATTGCGGATCGCCAAGAAGCCATCAAGGCAGCTATGGCTATCACAAATCACGAATTAGATGCAGTTATTATCGCCGGTAAGGGAGCCGATTGCTACCAAATCGTCCAAGGCAAGAAAGAAGCCTATCCAGGAGATGCAGCCGTCGCAGAAAATTATTTATAAGATAGTAAAAAATCAAGGGAAATGAAACCCTTGATTTTTTTATCTTTATTTAAAAGCGTTTTTCAAACCTTCAACGGCACCTTCTACAGCACCTTTAGCATCTTCAACTACTTCTTTTGCCTTAGCAACTGTCTTTTCTACAGCGCCTTCTGCTTCAGTCTTGCCATCTCCAGTAACTTTACCAAATCCTTCTTTGATAGCGCCTGTTGCTTGTTCCAATTTGTTTTCAAGTGACATATGATTGTCTCCTTTAATTTTATTCCGATATGTGTTACCGGTTACATATAGTTTATACCGAATACTAAGGAAAGTCAAATAATGTGCTCAGAAACAAAAAATCAGGCCAAGTAGAAAGTTAATCTTTCCTTATCCAAATCGATAGCCAACTCATACTTTCCATCTTCATTTTGGACAATATAACCTAGGACAACTAAACTGTCCACAAAGATGTCACGACGTTTCTGCATAAGCTGATCTTTTTTGAGAAATTTTAGCAAAAAAGTTGTCATGTATTTGAGAGCATACTCAGGATTGACATCTCCCAAAATGTCATAGAGTTCCTGCTGTTTTTCTGTCAAAGGATACTGATGTTTGACCTTGTAGAAATAATTGGACAGGGTCATTTTTGATCTCGCAAAGTCCGTCTTTTCAACTAAAATAGCTGCATTGGTTTGATTTCGTAATTCTGTCTCAAAACTCTGATCCAACAAGGCTGGATAGACCGGACTAGCTTCGCTGACAAAAATCTCTTGATCCAGTTCAAGACTATCGAGTGATTCAAGCATAGGAAGATTAAGGTAATAACGCTTATTTTCTCGTAGAATCAAGCCTGCCTTTATATACTCTTCCATGAGTTTATCAACTGCTATATCTGGAAATTGAGCCTTAATTTCTCGCAAAATAACATCCTCATGCTGGTCCAGATAGCGGATCAATTCTCTAAAAAATGGCTGTCTTGTCAAACGAGATGGATTAAAAATCTGAATCATGAAGATTCCTTTCTTTACATTCTAACAGAGGCGATGCTGCCAACTGACTAGGATTGGTCCCAGCTTGGTTCAAAGGGACAGGTAGGCCTAGTTCTCTATAATACTCTCTCCAAAAATCACTAATCTCCTGCTCCCCATCCCCAAATTTCATAGGTATGGTTTCAAAAATCGGTAGGATTTCTGCCATGTACTGGGAACAGTAAAAACCTTCTCCATCTGGATAGAAAGAAGCATTGTAGGGTGCTCCTAGATATTTGCAAGCTTTTTCCTTCACAGACTGGATATCCATTTCTGGGTAAACATAGAGGTCGTACAAGTGATTGGACTCAAAGAAGTCTGCCGGTTCTTGACAGACAACACCAGTCTGTCCACTAGCGTGGTAAATCATCCCATCCAAACAAATCGCAACATGGTTATAGTTGCCTGTGGAAGTCTGGATGGCCTGCCCCATATCTGACTCATCTCTCACAAAAATCAAATCGCCATTTTCTAACATGCTTCACTCCTAGAAAAAAAGGAGCCGAAACTCCTTTCGATATAATTCAAACTAGCCTGTTCTAATTTGAATTAACACTCAAAATCTTAAGCATTAAAGCTTTCAGTCAATTGAGGTACCACTTGTTTCTTACGTGAAACAGCACCAGCAAGGAAGGCGTGGTTATTTTCAAGTTTGAAGTTGAAAGCCGCTTCGACCTTGCCCATATTAGCACCAAGAGCTAGGATTTCTGAGTTTGAGTTGACGATATCTGTAATCATCAAGACAAAGTCAGAATAACCATTTGCTGCGTTAGCGGCTTGCATTGCAGCTTCAATTTCTGCTTGGCGTTCCAAAACTTCAGCGATATCAACTGTGTTTACTTGAGCAACACGGACATTATTTCCGTTGAGTTCAAAAGTCTTAGCATCGATATCAATCAATTCTTCAGCAGATTTGCTAGCCAAGTTGGTACCAGCTTTCAACATAGCCAAACCATACTCTTCCAAGTTTACACCAGCCAATTCAGCCAATTCAGGAGCAATAACCTTATCTGTTGGGTGTGTTGTTGGTGATTTCAAAAGAAGGGTATCTGAAATCAAACCTGAAAGCATCAAACCAGCAATCTCTTTAGGAACAGCTACACCATGTTCTTTGAACATACGGTAAACGATTGAAGACGCTGATCCAACTGGCTCCAAACGCATGTAGAGTGGGCTTGCAGTTTCAAAGTTAGCCACACGGTGGTGGTCTACAACACCATAAACTTCTACTTCAGCGATATCTGATACAGATTGTTGGAATTCATTGTGGTCAGTCAGGATAACTTGCTCTGCTCCTTCTGCTTTAGCAGAAGTGATAACACGCGGTGCTTCCACACCAAAATAGTTCAAGACAAAGGCTGTTTCTTCATTTGGAGTTCCAAGGGCAACAGCTTCCGTATCCAAACCGTAAGCTTCTTTTGCAAGGTAGGCAAAGGCTACAGATGACCCGATGGCATCTGAGTCTGGATTTTGGTGACCAAATACTAGAATCTTAGACATGATAATACCTCATTTTGTTTATTCTCTTTATTGTAGCATTTTTTTCGCTTTTTGACAAAAGTAAGAGGAGTCAAAGGACTCCTCACAATTGTTCAAAATAACTAAGTAAATTTCTATCTTGATTTTCAGATAAAAATTGCTCCTTCTGTGGCCTCTTCTTACGCTTGAGAAGGGCTTCTGCCGACATGGCTTCTTCCTTACTGGCAAAACCTTGAGCATAGATAAGTTTGACTGGCAAGCGTGCTCGTGTATATTTGGCTCCCTTCCCACTATTGTGGACAGCGAGGCGTCTCTTCACATCAGTCGTATAGCCTGTATAGTAGGATCCGTCACGACACTCCAGCACGTACATATAAGCCTTATGATCCATAATAAATCTCTTCAAGTTCAGGCGTATAAGAGCCATCATCATTGTGGACAATGAGAGGTGGCAAGACCTTAAAGCCACTTGTCGAGCCATCCTTGATAGCCTCAATCAAAAGCATATTGGCTTCCTTTTCTCTTTTTGGATAAACAAACTGCAGGCGCTTAGGGGCTAGATTATGCCGTTGTAAGGTATCCAAAATATCCAGAAGACGATCAGGACGATGAACCATAGCCAAACGCCCATTGGATTTGAGAATACTCTGAGCACTACGACAGATTTCCTGCAAATTGGTCGTGATTTCATGGCGCGCCAAGAGATAATGCTCGCTCTCGTTCAAGTTTGAATGAGGATCCACCTTGAAATAGGGCGGATTACACAAAATCATATCCACCTTACTTCCCTGGATGTAAGCAGGCATATTTTTCAAATCATCACAGATGACCTCCATCTGCTCTTCCAAACCATTCAAACGGACAGAACGCTCAGCCATATCTGCCAAACGCTCCTGAATCTCAACAGCCAAAATCTGTGCATGAGTCCGAGTGCTAGCAAATAGCCCCACTGCTCCATTTCCAGCGCAAAAATCCACTATCATGCCCTTTTTAGGAAAACGTGGAAAACGTGACAAGAGAACACTATCCACCGAATAGCTAAAAACCTCTCTATTTTGAATGATTTTAATATCTGTCGAAAAGAGCTGGTTAATACGCTCTCCTGATTTTAATAATTGTTCTTCTTCCATAGTCCTATTATAGCAAATTTATATTAACATTACAAAAGATAGAAATTTCTAACTAGTGCTTCTGATTTTTCAAATGTTGAAGGGCTTCCTTGGTCCAAATTGGCATCATTCGTTTGAGAGGAGCAAAGCCGTAGTTAAAACGGTCGCTTGAAAAGCGTCTCCGTCTCGGAAACTGGTGCTTTTCTTCCTCCAAAGTGCGGATAGAAAGGCTGGCTTTCCCTGTAAATTCATCTTAATCCACTACTTGAACTTGAACCTCTTCATCAACTTTCAAGGCTTCTTGGATATTTTCAATAAAGCCTGTCCGAATCTCTGAAATGTGAATCAGCCCCGTATCACCCGTCTCTAGCTCAACAAAGGCACCGTAGGGCTGAATTCCTGTAATACGCCCCTTTAGCTTATCACCGATTTTCATCTTAGTCCTCGATTTCAATTGTTTCAATCACAACATCTTCAACTGGCTTGTCCATAGCTCCTGTCTCAACAGCAGCAATAGCGTCCAAAACAGCGTAAGAAGCTTCATCAGCTAGCTGACCAAAAACAGTATGACGGCGGTCTAAGTGAGGGGTTCCACCTTGGTTGGCATAGATTTCCGCAATCGGTTCTGGCCAACCACCACGAGCAATTTCTTTCTTAGAATATGGCAGGTGTTGATTTTGGACGATAAAGAACTGGCTGCCGTTGGTATTTGGACCAGCATTGGCCATAGAAAGAGCACCACGAATATTGTAAAGTTCTTCTGAGAATTCATCCTCAAATGATTCGCCGTAGATTGACTCGCCACCCATACCAGTACCAGTTGGATCTCCACCTTGAATCATAAAGTCCTTGATAATACGGTGGAAAATGACACCATCATAGTAGCCATCTTTTGAAAGAGCTACAAAGTTAGCTACTGTTTTAGGAGCATGTTCAGGGAAAAGCTTGATACGCAAGTCTCCGTGATTGGTCTTAATAGTCGCGATAGGACCTTCTACTGTTTCAATGTCTACTTGTGGGAAATACAATTCTTTTTCTACCATACCAAATCCTTCTAAGGCACCAAAAATGCCATCTTCTTCTAGTGTTTTTGTTATATAATCTGCTTTTTCTTTGATTTTTTCATGAGAAATTCCCATTGCAACGCTGATTCCAGCATAATCAAAGAGTTCCAAGTCATTGAGCCCATCTCCAAAGACCATGACGTTCTCTGGTTTCAAGCCAAGATGTTCCACAACCTTTTCCACACCCGTCGCTTTGGAGCCTGAAATCGGCACAATATCAGACGAATGTTGATGCCAACGAACCATTCGAAGTTTGTCTGAGAGACTATCAGGCAAGTGCAAGTCATCTCCCTTATCTTCAAAAGTCCACATTTGATAGATATCTTCTTTTTCATGAAAATCAGGATCTACATCTAAATCGGGGTAAATTGGATTGATAGCTTCACTAATCATATCGGTGCGAGTCGACAACTTGGCATCATGACTCCCAACCAAGCCATACTCAATTCCCTCTTGCTTAGCCCAAGAGATATACTCCTCAACATCTGACTTCTCAATCTGATGTTGATAAATAACCTGACCTTTTTTATCTTCAATATAGGCACCATTTAAGGTTACAAAAAAGTCAGGCTTGAGCTCACGAATCTCCGGAACGACACCAAAAATCCCTCGTCCAGAAGCAATACCTGTCAAAATTCCTTTCTCACGTAATTGCTTAAAAACAGTTGGGATTGAAGCTGGAATAAAACCTGTCTTTGAATTTCGCAATGTATCATCAATATCAAAAAAGACAATCTTGATTTTCTTTGCCTTGTATCTTAATTTGGCATCCATCTCACTACCTCTTTCAATCTAACTCTTTCCATTATACCATAAAGTAGCTAAATCCCCTATTTTCAAAAAGTTTCCCGTTTTATTGTAAGTCCTTGGATAAGTATAAAACTAAATCATTATCATTTTGACAACTTGCACCCATTTCTAGCGGTTTATTTCTATACCACACACCTGTCCCATCTGGAATGTAGCCCCGTCTGATATACAATCTCTGGGCAGGGCCATAGCCTAAGTGCAAACCTACACCAAGAGTGACCTTACTCGAAACAAACTTGACTCGTTTTTCTGCTTCTTCTAGCAGTTGATTCCCAATCCCTTGATTTCGAAAAGGCTCAAACACATTAAAATCTGATAATTCTGGATAGACTTCTGCAAAAGGACCATGTTTAGCAGAGGGCAAAATGGTAACGTAGCCCGCTACAGCACCATCAATCTCTGCAACTAAGACTTCTCTCTCCCCACTTTCCTGTTCCAGAAAATATCTAGCCAAAATTTCCTCTCTACCAGGCCAACCTTGATTCATAAATCCATGAGATAAGGATTCAATATCAGACTTAATCATATTTCTAATCGTACAATTCATCTTTGACTTACCCACCTTTACTCTTTCTATTACTATTATAGCACGCCAAGGTCAGAAAAAAACTATCTCGTGAAAAAAGACCCAACCGGGTCTTAATTCGCTTTCTTGTTTTCAAGCTCATGAAAAAGAGATCCACTGGACCCAAACTCGCTCTATCATTTCAAGGCTCGTGAAAAAAAGACCCAACCGGGTCTTTTCTTTAATCTTCGTTTACGAAAGGCATCAAAGCCATTACGCGAGCGCGTTTGATAGCTGTTGTTACTTTACGTTGGTTTTTAGCTGAAGTTCCTGTTACACGACGAGGAAGGATTTTCCCACGTTCTGAAACGAAACGGCTAAGAAGCTCAGTATCTTTGTAATCAACATATTCAATTTTGTTTGCTGCGATGTAATCAACTTTTTTACGGCGTTTGAATCCGCCACGACGTTGTTGAGCCATGTTTTTTCTCCTTTATAATTTTAGTTGTCCATTAGAATGGTAAATCATCATCTGAAATATCCAACGGATTTGTTGCTCCAAATGGATTTTCATCACGTGAAAAGTCTGGTACTGAATTTGTAGGTGCTGAATAGTTTGCAGTTGGTGCAGAGTAAGCTCCACCTGTGTGACCCTCACGCACACTACGGCTTTCCAACATTTGGAAATTCTCAGCCACGACCTCTGTCACGTAGACACGTTGTCCTTGCTGGTTATCGTAACTACGAGTCTGGATACGACCTGTCACCCCGATAAGTGAGCCTTTTTTAGCCCAGTTAGCAAGGTTTTCAGCCTGTTGGCGCCACATAACGACATTGATAAAATCAGCCTCACGTTCGCCATTTTGACTCTTAAATGTACGGTTTACTGCAAGAGTAAAAGTCGCAACTGCTACATTTGACGGGGTATAACGCAACTCAGCGTCACGTGTCATACGCCCTACAAGTACAACATTGTTAATCATAGTTTACCTTCTTACGCGTCAGTTTTGACGATCATGTGACGAAGAATGTCAGCGTTGATTTTTGAAAGACGGTCAAACTCTTTAAGAGCTGCGTCGTCGCTTGCTTCAACGTTAACGATGTGGTAAAGTCCTTCACGGAAATCTTTGATTTCGTATGCAAGACGACGTTTTTCCCAAGATTTTGATTCAACAACAGTTGCACCGTTGTCAGTCAAAATAGAGTCAAAACGTGCTACCAAAGCGTTTTTAGCTTCTTCTTCAATGTTTGGACGAATGATATAAAGAATTTCGTATTTAGCCATTGATATGTTCCTCCTTTTGGTCTAATGACCCCAAGACTTTGCAAGGGGTAAGTGAGGTTCGCTCACAATAAACTATTATACTAGAAAATATTTTTTTACGCAAGTAAAAACACCGAAATAAAAAAAGAAGATGACGAATCATCTTCTTAAAAACTATAAGTTTTTAGTCTTCTTTTTTCTTGCGAGAAAGAAGTCCAAATCCACCTAGGGCTCCAAGAAGTCCAAGCGCTGCAAGACTAGCGTTAGCTTCTGTACCTGTGTTAGGCAATTCTTTTTGACCATCAACATATTTAGGTGTTGCTGGTTTAGCAGCTGTGTCAGTTGCTACTGTTGCATCTGCTTGAGCTGGTGCCGCTGGTTGAGTTTGATTTGGTGTTGCTGGCTGTCCTGGTTCCGTAGGAGTTACAGGTTGATCAGGAGCAGTTGGTCTTGACGGAACATTTTGTGGAGTAGGAGTTGGTCTGTAGTTGTTACCACCATTTCCACCACCGTTATATCCATCTCCATTATATGGATTAGTTTCTGGAATGCGTTTAGGAATTACCGTTACTGGGACGTCTACTACTACAATTTCTCCTGTTGGTAGTTTCACCTTCACTTTAACACTTGGTTTCACTCCTGGTGTTTCAGTTGTAGGGATTTCCCCAACTTCGATAATTTCAGCATCTTTTGGTAATTTAACATGACCTTTCACATCTTCTTTAGTGATTGGTGTTCCTACTTCAACCACGATTGGTGTTGCTGTAACAGTTTCTTTTGGTGTTTGTGGCTCTTCTTTACGTTCTACCACATTTACAACTGCTGGAACTTCAACTAATAGATTACCATCTTTATCCTTAACAACTACAATTACATTCTTCTTACCTGGTGTTTTTGTATCAGGTTGTTCTTTGAATGTAAATGTTGCCCCTTCTGGGAAGTCTTTAGGATTAATATTATCTTTTGCTTCTGGAGCTTTATCTGGATTCACTGTAACTTCTTGCTCTTTACCTTGAACTACAATAACTTTCGCAGGTACTTCTACGATTGAATCTCCATCTTCATCTTTAACAACTACTGTTACATCTTTAATTCCTGGTGTTTTAGTGTCAACATCTTCTTTGTACCCAACTTTTGCTTTTGCTTCTTTAGGGAAAACAGATGGATCTACAGATTTATTCACATCTGGTTGAGTATTCTCAGGATTTGCTGCTACGTATTGAGTCTTAGGTCCTACTACAGTAACTTTCGCTGGGATTTCTGCAATTGGTTCACCATTTAGTTTTGCTACAACAACAACATCTTTATCTCCTGGTGTTGATGTGTCAACTGGAGTTTTATACTCAAATGTTGTTCCGTCTGGGAAGTCAGTTGGGACAATATTTTCTGCAGGAATTACTTTCTTAGGATCTGTATCTACTGGTACATATTGTCTATATGCATCAACTACACGTACTGTTGTTGGTACTGTTACAAGTTTATTACCATCTTTATCCTTAACGATCACGTTTACTGGGTAATCTCCAGCTTCTGAAATATTTACCGGATCTTTTCCGTCAACTTTTTCGTATTCGAAAGTTGCTCCCTCTGGATAATCACCTTTGTTAATGCTATTTTCTGCAAGTGGTTGACCTTGATCAACAGGAATAATTTGTGGATTTCCTTGTACCACTTTAACTTTCGCAGGTACTTCTACGATTGTATCTCCATCTTTATCTTTAACAACTACAGTTACATCTTTTTCACCTGGTGTTTTAGAAATATCTTTTTCTTTATATTCAGGTTTTGCTTCTGCTTCTTTAGGGAATACTGATGGATCTACAGATTTATTTACATCTGGTTCGTTTCCTACTGCTACATACTGAGTCTTAGGTCCTACTACAGTAACTTTCGCTGGGATTTCTGCAATTGGTTCACCATTTAGTTTTGCTACAACTACAACATCTTTATCTCCTGGTTTTGATGTGTCAACTGGAGTTTTATATTCAAATGTTGTTCCTTCTGGGAAGTCAGTTGGGACAATATTTTCTGCAGGCACCACTTTAGTTGGATCAGTATTTACTGGTACATATTGTCTGTAAGCATCTACGACACGCACTGTTGTTGGTACTTTAACTAATACATTACCATCTTTGTCCTTAACTACAACTGTTACTGGATTATCCCCAGCTTCCGAAATATTAACCGGATCTTTTCCATCTACTTTTTCGTATTCGAATGTAGCACCTTCTGGATAATCACCTTTGTTAATGCTGTTTTCTGCAAGTGGTTGTCCTTGATCTACAGGGATAATTTGTGGATTTCCTTGTACCACTTTAACTTTCGCAGGTACTTCTACGATTGTATCACCATCAGCATCTTTAACAACTACAGTTACATCTTTTCCATCTTTTTGTTCATCTGTATCTGGTGTTGTTGTATCTACTTTCTCTTTATATTCAAAAGTAGCATTATCAGGGAAACCATACTTATCTTTATCTACAAGGCTATCCGCTGGTGTTGGTTGAGTATTATCAGGATTTGCTACTACATATTGAGTCTTAGGACCTACTACAGTAACTTTCGCTGGAATTTCTGCAATTGGTTCACCGTTAAGTTTTGCTACAACAACAACATCTTTATCTCCTGGTGTTTTTGTATCCACTGGATTATTATCTTTATCTTTGTACTCAAATGTAGTTCCTTCTGGGAAGTCTTCTGGATTAATATTTTCTGCAGGTACAACTTTAGTTGGATCAGTATTTACTGGTACATATTGTTTGTAAGAGTCAACTACACGTACTGTTGCTGGTACTTTTACTAATTCGTTACCATTTTTATCCGTTACGATAACCTTAACTTCTTTATCTCCAGTTGATGATGTATCAGGTTCTTTTTCATAAGTGAATTTCGCACCTTCTGGATAATCAGATGGGTCAATGCTATCTTCTGCTTTTGGAGCAGTTTTTGGATCTACTGGTACGATTTGTGGATATCCTTGAACAACTTTCACTGGTACATTAACAGTTTCTTCACGTTTATTATCACCTGAACCGTATGTTACTGTTACTGGTGCAGTTAATGTATCATCTCCAACTTTTCCTTTTGTTTCAGGAATCTTAGTTTCATCTACAGTTTTGTCATTTCCTTCTGTAGTAACCGCATTTTTTAGTTTTTCTGCTGTTGGTTTATCACCTTCCACAACGTAAACAAGAGTTGGTGTTGAAACTTTTGGAGTTAATTTAATTGTAAAGTTTTGATCTTTATCTGAATCAGAATCAAATGTTGGATCTTGATCGAATGGATTTTCTTTAACTGTGTAACCCATTGATTTTAACACATCAAGACGAGCTTGGATTTTATCTTCTGGAATTTGTGTTCCAGCTTTACCTGAAAGATCAGTAATATTAAACTTCTCATCTAATGGTGTTTCTTTACCAGCTGCATCTACAGAAACAAAGTTAACTGTAGCTTTTTGAATTCCAGGTGCATATTGAATTGGAGTCTTACCGAATTTATCAGTTGGGTCAAAGTTATCTGGAACTTTGTATCCTTTAGATGGATCTGCAGGATCAACTGGTGTTAATTCTACTCCATTATATTTTGGAACATATCCATCTACATAAGGAATAACTACCTTACTGAAATCACCAGGTTTTGTTGGATCATTTGGATTGTTAGGATATTTAATTGTATCTGGTGCATCTTGTGGTTTCTTACCAGCTGGATACTCAGGTGTAAATGATCCAATTTCTTTATAAAGAACTTTTACTACTTCATTAGTAACTTCACCTGTTTTAGATGGTGTTGGAGCTTCTTTTTCTGCGATAGTTTTATCAGCAGGCTCTACTTGTAAGTAGTTTTCAATTACTGGAGAAGTAACTTCATTGAATTTACCTTTTCCATCTTCTGCTGAAGCATCTGATATTTCTGCTCCTTCATAAACAGTCCAATCAGAGTATGTTACTTCACCTGTTTCTGGGTTTACAGTTGCTGTACGTTTGTAAGTAACTTTTTGTTCTCTATCTGGAGCAGTTTCTGGGTCGATAGGTTGAGCGTTTGGATTATCTTTATCATTAACATTGATAAATTTAACCGTACGTGTCACTTCTTTAACTAAGTCATCACGTGTTACCCCAGCTGGGTATTTACCATAATTTTCATCTCCTAGTTTAACTGGTGTATCAGCTGTTTTTGGAGATACTGGAGCTGTTGTACTTGGATTTGTTGGGTCAGCTGTTACTGTTGGATCTACTGTAATTAAATCTAATACGTGAACTGTTGTAGTATCAATATTAGATTTTTCACCTTCACTATCTGTAGCTTGAACTCTTACTGTATAATCTCCTGGTTTTGTTGAATCTAAACCACCGTCATTACTTACAGCAATCGTTGGTTTAGTAGAATCAACACCATCACGATCATCTTCTAAGTCAGTTGCTGTTGCCTCTGATTTTTTAAGTACTTCATCAGCCGTTAACTTTTTATCTGCTGGAGTTTTATAAACATAGATATCTTTTTTCTTAGTTTCTACAGTTGGAGCATTATTGATAACATCTCCATAAGCTGGAGTTGATTCGTTTCCTGCTTTATCCAAGACTGTAACTTTAATACGTTTATCAGGGTTAGTTGTTTCATTTGCCTCTGTTAAATCAGTACCCGCAGGAACTGGTACAACTAATTTACCATCACGTACTTCAACTTTTGTTTCACCATTATACCAACCGTCTTCTTTTTTCGTTAATGTAATTGGTGTTTTACTATTTGGTAAAGTAACTTTCATTGAAGTTAATCCACCGATAGCTTTTTTAATATTGTCTACTTCCGTATCAGCATTACGAGTAGTTCCATTATTTTTATCGTTAGCTACAATATCTTGTTTTTCTCTAGATTCATCTGTTAAGTTAGGATCTTTTTCTGCAGGTACAGAAATTAATAATTCTGTTGGTTGGTTCTTATCAGTTTTTTCTCCAGCAACACTATCTGTATGTACTGCTTCTACTGTTGGAGCTTGTGGCTTCACTGTATCAATATAAATAGTTTTATTGTAGTAGTAGTCTGGTTGGTCAGTATTTCTTACACCATTTACTACTGGATGATATTTACCATTAGCATTAGAAACATCGCCTGTATTTAACGCAACATTATCTTCTCCGTCTCTCATACCATTTGGTAAATAAGTTCTTACTTTAAATGTTGCAGTACCTTTATAATCGTCAGCGGTTGTAAATGGCACTCTGAATTTACGTACTCCATCATTCTTGCCACCATTAGAACCTACACCAATATATGGAGCGTCGCCGTTATTAGATTTTGATGTATTATATTTTAATCTTAATTTTCTAGTTGCTGGATCCCATTGTATATTATTAGGAGCAACCGGTGTATCTCCAAACCAAACCCATCCTGTTGGATTGGTAATATTATTTGGAAGATCTACCCCTTTAGGAACTTCGATTTCTGTTTCTGCAGATCCGTATAGACGAGTTCCACCAACACTGTTTACCGTAAATTCGAATTCACCTGTTTGTTTTGATTTATACAGATTATCTTCTCCGAACTTGTCTTCCTTCTTGTTACTTTTAACATTGGTAGTCATTTCTACACCAGTACCAACAGCCAAGTTAACAGCACCAACGAAGTAACCATCTGTAACCTTACTATTTGTTCCTTGTAAATATGAATTGTTAATCGCTGTACCGTCATTTAAAGCTTCAATTTCAACTTTAATTTTTGTGACATCTTTTGGAATTTCATAGATAGCACGGTATTCAGACCAACCGTCACCATTTCCTCCATCACCAGCAGGTTCAGAAATATGTGATTCTTCGAATTTTTCACCAATCGTACGGTCATCTCTGATGCTAGCAATTACATTTCCTTTGTCGTCTTTAACAGTAATTTTTACTTTTTCACCTGTTCCGGCAGTTCCGGCATTACCATAAGCACCACCTGTGATAGCACTTAGCATTACTCTAGAATTTCCATTTACTGCGTACTCTTTCGAAATTTTTGTACCTTGTTTTCCTAATTCTAGATAATATCCTTTTGGTAAATCATGAGTTCCTACCATACCTGAGTAGTTCACACCATTTGCATAATTTTGGTTAGCAGCATTTACACCAAGTGGGTGTCCTGGTGATTCAACTTCATTATCTCTTTGAGGAACTTTCCCATCTAAATCATATACTTTCGATGGTTTAGGATCGAAACCTGCGGGACGATTAGCTGAAACATTAGTTGGTGCTTCAGGTTTAACTGCAGTTACTTTTTCTCCACTTTCAATTTTCCAACCATTCAAGGCATTATTATCGTTAGCTTCTGCTGCAGTAATTTCTTTTTCTTTCCAGTTATAAGTTAAACTACCTAAAATTTCAGTATTCCCACCTTGAGATGCAGTGGATCTTGACCATTGTTTTTTAACTTCTTTACTTTTTTCTGTAGCATTAGCAAAATCAATATCACCAAATTGATTTTTTGCACTTTCAAATACACCATCAGCTGGGTTGTTTCCTGAACCTAATTTATTGTTGTTTGTTGGTCCTTCAGTAGCAGGAATAATTGGATTAGCTGTTGCAGCTCCATCTCTAAATCCACTTTCACCTTGTCCTGGAATAGCTTTTCCATTACGTGAATCTTGGTTTTTATTTTCTTTTTCTTCCTTCTTGTCTGCAGTTGCTTTTGGCATACTTTCAAGAACGAAAGCTCTGTTTTTCAATGAACTTGTTGAAAAATCAACTTCTTTTTGTGACGCTTTATCGTTTGACAAAAGGGCTTGAGCCTTAGCAAGTTCTGCTTTTGCTGATTCAATAGCTGAGGCAGTTTTTTCAGTGAGGCCTGCTTTGGCAAGGGCTGCTTCCATACGTGCAATAGCTGCTTCCAATTTGCTTGTATCAGCCTTTGTAGTTGGTGCTTCTTCCACTTTTGGTGTTTCAGCTGGTGCTGAAGGTTTTTCTGCAACTGGAGCAATTGGTTGCTCAGCTGTTGGTGTTGCCACATTTGGTGTAGCAGTTTCATTTGAAGCTAGAGGCTTGGTTGAATCTGCTTGATTGCCGGCATCTGGAGCTTTTTGTGAATCAGATGCAGTCTTTGGTGTAACTTGAGCATCCGCCTGAACAGTTGCTGCTCCACCAAACATCATGTAAGCTGCAACAGCTACTGATGCCGCACCAAAACTATACTTACGGATTGAAAAGCGCTGGACTTTTTGTCCGTGATTTTTTTCCATTCTTGAATACATGGTTTCTCCTTTTTTATTTATATGTTAAATTAGAATATGGTCGAGGTATTTTAAATTTCGTTTTTAAGTAGGGAAGGAAACCTTAAAATAGTCTCAATACGATATCCATTACTCTTATTATATCATATTTTTCAGCAGATAGTCAATCAATAAGAGCTCTATCTTGGTATTTTCCTACATTATTTTTGTACCCAAAGTTAAAAAAAGAAGGGATTTCACCTTCTTTTATTATAATAACTTTTTTATTTTATTTTTACGGTTTAATACGATGCAACATACGTGGGAATGGAATAGCTTCACGGATGTGTTTTGTTCCTGCTGCAAAGGTTACCATACGTTCGATACCGATACCAAATCCACCGTGTGGAACTGTACCGTATTTACGAAGGTCAAGGTAGAATTCATATTCTGTACGATCCATGCCAAGTTCATCCATCTTAGCAACTAATGCATCGTAGTCTTCCTCACGCATAGACCCACCGATGATTTCTCCATAACCTTCTGGTGCAAGCAAGTCTGCACAAAGCACGCGCTCTGGATTTCCAGGAACTGGTTTCATGTAGAAGGCCTTGATGGCTGCTGGATAGTTCATGACAAATGTTGGCACACCAAAGTGGTTTGAAATCCACGTTTCATGTGGTGAACCAAAGTCATCACCATGCTCAAGATGTTCGTAGTCAGCATCTTCATCATTCTCATGCTCTTGCAAGAGGTCAATAGCTTGATCGTAAGTGATGCGTTTGAATGGCTCTGCAATGTAGCGTTTCAAGAGTTCTGTATCACGTTCCAATGTTTCCAAGGCTTGAGGCGCACGATCAAGAACACCTTGTAGAAGAGCTTTCACATAAGCTTCTTGCAAGTCAAGCGACTCATCATGTGTCAAGTATGAGTACTCTGCGTCCATCATCCAGAACTCAGTCAAGTGACGACGTGTTTTTGATTTTTCAGCACGGAATACGGGACCAAAGTCAAATACACGACCAAGAGCCATAGCACCTGCTTCTAGGTAAAGCTGACCTGACTGGCTCAAGTAGGCTGGCGTTCCGAAGTAGTCCGTTTCAAAGAGTTCAGTTGAATCTTCTGCAGCATTTCCTGACAAAATTGGGCTATCAAACTTCATGAAGCCGTTCTTGTCGAAGAACTCATAAGTTGCGTAGATGATAGCGTTACGAATTTGCATCACCGCTACTTGCTTACGAGAACGGAGCCACAAGTGACGGTTGTCCATCAAGAAGTCTGTCCCGTGTTCTTTTGGTGTAATTGGGTAGTCTTGAGATTCACCGATTACTTCGATGTCTGTAATGTCCAACTCATAGCCAAACTTAGAACGTTCGTCTTCTTTGACAATCCCTGTCACATAAACAGAAGTTTCTTGGCTCAAGCGTTTGATAACATCAAACTTCTCAAGTCCTACTTCTTCACCAAATTTTTCTACAAAGTTTGGTTTAAAGGCAACACCTTGGAAGAAGGCAGTTCCATCACGCAATTGCAAGAAAGCAATTTTACCTTTTCCTGATTTGTTGGCAACCCAAGCGCCAATCGTCACTTCCTGACCAACATAGTCTTTTACATCAATAATCGTTACACGTTTTGTCATTATTTTTCCTTTTCTTTTTTATTCTTTATGGCAAACCACCTCTATATTGTTCCCATCTGGATCAATCATAAAAGCAGCATAATAAATCGGATGCTCACTGCGATAACCAGGAGCACCATTGTCTAGCCCACCTGCCTCTAAGCCAGCCTCATAACAAGCTTGAACCTCTTCCTTATTTTCTGCTAAGAAAGCAAAGTGAATAGGATTTTGCGTCCCCTGAGCTAACCAAAAGTCACCACCAGGATGAGGGCTATTTGGGGCAAGAAAACTGATTAGAGAAGTAGTTTTAAAAGCCAATTTATAGCCCAAAGGGGCGAGAAAACTCCTATAAAATCCTTCTGAAATTTGTAAATCCTTTACCTTAATTTCAAAATGATCAATCATTCTCACTACCCATAAATGCTTTCAAACGTTTAACTGCTTCTTTAAGCGTGTCTAGGTCTGTCGCATAGCTGAGGCGGACATTTTCTGGCGCTCCAAAGCCAGCTCCTGTTATGAGTGCCAAACCAACTTCCTCAAGAATAGCTGTTGTAAAGTCAGTCACATCTGTATAACCTTTCATCTCCATGGCTTTTTTTACATTTGGGAAGAGATAGAAAGCTCCTTGTGGTTTAACGACTTCAAAACCTGGGACCTCACATAATAGCGGATAAATGGTATTGAGACGCTCCTCAAAAGCCTGACGCATGATATCAACAGACTCCTGTGGTCCTGTTAAGGCTTCAATAGCCGCATATTGAGAAACAGATGTCAAATTTGAAGTTGTTTGTCCCGTCAATTTACTCATTGCTGCAATGATTTCAGGATTACCTACCGCATAACCAACTCGCCAACCCGTCATGGCATAGGCTTTAGATACACCGTTGATAACAATAGTTTGCTTACGAATTGCTTCTGATAGACTTGAGATTGGAACAAATTCATTTCCATTATAAACAAGGCGACCGTATATATCATCTGCTAAAATCAGAATGTCATGCTCAACTGCCCAATTTCCGATAGCTAGTAATTCTTCACGAGTATAGATCATACCAGTCGGATTAGATGGTGAATTGAGAACCAAAACCTTTGTCTTATCTGTCCTAACTAGTTCTAGTTGATCCACTGTGACTTTAAAATCATTGTCTTCTTTAGCTTGAACAAAGACTGGAATCCCTTCTGCCATCTTGACCTGATCTCCATAACTAACCCAGTATGGAGTTGGAATAATAACCTCATCTAAAGGATTGATTACAGCCATAAAGAAAGTATAGAGGGAGAACTTGGCACCTGTAGCAAAGGTAACCTCGTTACTTGCGACAGAATAGCCATAGTAGCGCTCGAAGTAGGTATTCACCGCAGCTTTTAATTCTGGTAGACCTGAAGCTACTGTATAGAAGGAAGCCTGTCCTTCTCGAATAGCTTTAACTGCTGCATCCTGAATATTTTCAGGAGTGTGAAAATCTGGTTGCCCCAAGGTCAAGAAAAGGACATCCTTACCTTGAGCTTTTAATTTTTTTGCTCTCGCATCACTAGCTAAAGTAACACTTTCTTCCATTTCTAAAACACGCTTGGATAGTTTCATAAGCCCTCCTTATTGAGCAATGCTCCTGTTTCAAAATCTACTAGATAAAAATCAGATCCTGACTTAACTTCCCAGATTGGCTTGTCTTGATAACGGCCAAAGGTAATCTTGTCAATCTCGCCAGCTCCTTTTTCCTTCGAAACAGCTTCTGCTTTTTCTTGTGAAATACCCTGATTTAGCTGATAAACGTAAATCTTATGGTCATCTTTTCCAATCAGAACAGCAAGCGCTTCTTGCTGTTTATTATGACCAAGAACACTGTAGTAAGATTCCAAGCCATTGTATAAATCAACCTGATCAGCCTGCTCTAATCCTGCATACTGCTGAGCTAATTTTTCTCCTTCACTTTTAGCTGTTTGATAGGGTTTCATACCGAGAGAAACCAGATACAGAAAGGAAGCACTGATAACCACAAACAAAATCGTCATCCCTAGACCATACTGCCACAGTAGATTATTTTTTGCTTTGTTTTGTCTTTTTTTCACTCGTCTATTTTACCATCTATTGGGCTTTATTACAAGTGAATATAGGAACAATCGCATTTTATTTCTGCCTTCAAAGTAAACCGATTTTTCTTAGTTAAAACCGAGCAAAAAAATGAAAGACAGCTCCAAAATCAACCTATTAAAAAACCTGAGCTTGACACTCAAGTTTTCAAAAATTCTTTTAATCTATGGAATCATTTTATCATCCATTCTTTTAGCCATTTTTCCTAAAAATATAGGCAGTAGAAGGCTAATCATGACTAAAAAGAAGCCTAGATAAAGAAATGCTACTACAAAGCCTAAATTGTCAATCAACCACCCTGTCAGCGGGAAGAACACAATCATACTTAGGCTAAACATCATAGAGTAGACACTTAGCATGGTTGCCCTTACTTCACTTGGGAGCCGCTCTTGCAAATCATTGTCAAAAATCGGCTGAAAAAGAGCATATAGAGCATTACTAATCAAATAAACCAAAATATAGATTAGAGGTGTTCCAAAGTAGGACAGCAGGTAGGTAACTCCAGTCAGCAGGACGAGAATAGGGAAAATCTTCAAGGCGGCATATTTCTTTCCAATCTTACTCGCTAGATAGACTGCAAGGATATTCAAGAGACTTCCAAGTAGCATAACTGCTGAAATTTGCCAACTACTTAAATCTGGTAACTGATTTTGATAGTAAAAATAAAACATGCACATGAGCGTTCCAACAATCTGAGACAAAATCATCCAGTTGAAGAGCATGGGATTTCGCTCCAACTCTTCCTTAACAGTCCAAATAATCTGTTTCATGGTCACACTATCAGTTTTTTCTACCTTAACACTGGGTTCTTTCAGCATCCAAATCAGGAAAAGAACTATGATAGAAGTGGCAATCATGATATAGTAGGTCAGGTGCAATTGACCATGGACAAAAAATCCCGCCAACACTGTCCCCAAAGACCGAGTTCCTTCTGCTACTCCTGACATAAAACTTGAAATAGATAAGTAACGCTTCTTCAGTCCAGCTTCCACGGCTGAATCATAAACCATTGCTGCGCTTGTGCCTGAATCAAAATTATAAGACAAGGCATTTATCGCCATAGCTAGTGCATAAATCCAAAAATTTCCTTGCCCAGCCAACATGAGAATAGAAGACACAATTCCTGCTATACGACTTAAATAAAGGTTGGTCTTATAGGAATAGCGGTCAGCTAACATACCAGATGGAATTTCACAGAGAAGACTGGTCGTATGAAAAATACTTTCCAAAAGTCCAATCTGCCAAAGAGACATTCCGTTTTGACTGAGAAAGAGAATCCAAAAACTGGTAATCCCTAGAAATGCAAAAAACTCAACTCCGGCCATCAGGCCAATATTTTTCCGATAATTTCTTATTAACATCTTTTCTCCTTTAACAAGTGTATTATTATTTATTTTGTCCGTCACTTGTTAATCTATGCCTTACATGATCTCCACCCCTTTTAGAAGCATTCTTAAAATGCCATTATTTTCGTTTAATTGTTTATGAAATGATACCGGAAAAACTGTTCTGTAGTTTCTATTGCGAGTTTTCTTGTTTATTTTAGCACTTATATCATCATATTACAAGAGAATATAGGAATACTCTTCGAAAATCAAATTCAAACCAGGATTCAAAACGAACAGTTCTTACTTTTCCAGTCGCAACTGACTAGAGTTTCAGCAATTTTATAATTTTCAAATAAACTCTAAGCAAATTTCTTGCAAGTCCTTTTCTTTTGTTGTAATATATTTTATAACAACGAGGCAATTCTCGAAATTTTAAGAAAAAGGAGACACATCATGTCTAAAAAAGTATTATTTATCGTCGGATCCCTACGTCAAGGTTCTTTCAACCACCAAATGGCTCTCGAAGCTGAGAAAGCACTTGCTGGTAAAGCGGAAGTTAGCTACCTTGATTATTCAGCCCTTCCTCTCTTCAGCCAAGATTTGGAAGTTCCAACACATCCAGCTGTAGTGGCTGCTCGCGAAGCGGTTCTCGCTGCGGATGCCATCTGGATCTTCTCTCCAGTCTACAACTTCTCTATCCCTGGAACAGTGAAAAACTTGCTTGACTGGCTATCTCGTGCCCTTGACTTATCTGATACACGTGGCGCTTCTGCTCTTCAAGACAAGTTTGTCACCGTATCATCTGTAGCCAATGCAGGTCACGATCAACTTTTCGCTATCTATAAAGACCTCTTGCCATTTATCCGTACACAAGTCGTTGGTGATTTCACTGCTGCACGTGTCAACGACTCTGCCTGGGCAGACGGAAAATTAGTTCTAGAAGAAACAATCCTAAACTCACTTGAGAAACAAGCTCAAGACTTGCTCGCAGCAATTCAGTAAAAAATAAAGAATTTTTAAAAGTCTAAATCAATGATCGCCACCTAATAGGGTGGCATTTTTAGACTCAATCAAGATTTTCAGACAAACATCACTCATCCAAAAAAACCTTGAGCGTTACCACTCAAGGTTTTTAGCAGTCTTTTCCATCATAGGAAAATCATTCTAAGAATATTCTTTCATTCGAGATCTATCACTTATCATCTTCTTTCGAGAAATTAGTGACTGCTTTTTGCTGATTAATCTTCTTTTCTTCGACCTACATATAGGCTCAATAGAATACCGCTACCTAGAAGAACAGAGATATAATCAGATTGGCTTCCAGTTTCTGGTAATTTGTCCCCATGGTTTTCTTTAACTGTAGTTGGTACTACTGGGTTAGCATTTACTGGAGTTGCTGGTTGAGCCGGTGTTGGTACTACTGGTTGTTCTGGAACCGCTGGTACTGGTTTAACCGGTACTTCTGGTGTTGGAACAACTGGAGTTGGTTGTACTGGCACTTCTGGTGTCGGTACATTTGGTGTTGGTTGCGCTGGCACAGGTTTTACCGGTACATTTGGTGTTGGTTGTACTGGTACAGGTTTAACCGGTACATTTGGTGTTGGTTGTACTGGTACAGGTTTAACCGGTACATTTGGTGTTGGTTGTACTGGTACTGTTGGAATATCTAATTCTGGTACTTCAGTAACTTCAGGCATACCTGGTACTCCACCATTGAATTCTGGTAATTCGTGAACTTCTGGTATTCCTGGCACACCACCGTTAAATTCTGGCAATTCATGAACTGGTGGTTCTGGCATTGCAAATTTAGGTCCTTCTGGCATATTAGGTGTTGGAGGAACTGGTTTGTCATTTGATGGTGTTACTGGTTTGTCTTGGCATCCACATTTTCCGTCTTTGCCGTCTCGACCATCACGTCCATCTCTACCATCTTTGCCATCTTTAATAACTGTTTTTGTCACAGTTCCGTCAGAATTGATGATTGTGATTGTATGACTTCCATCTCCATTATCTTCAACAGAAACTTTTGGTGATTTACCATCTTTACCGTCTTTAATCACCATTTCTGTCTTACTTCCATCAGGATTTGTAATTGTAACTACGTGAGTTCCATCGTTATTATTTTTAACAGTTACAGTTGGTGAAACTCCATCTTTACCGTCTTTACCATCTTTGATAATAGATTTGTATTCACGGCCATCAGAATCTACGATTGTTAATGTGTGAGTTCCGTCTCCGTTATCAACGATGTTCGCTTTTGGTGATTTACCATCAAAGATTGTAGTTGTAGTTTCTTTACCATCAGCACCTGTTACTTTAATAGTGTGTGAACCATTGTTGTTATCAATCACTTCAAGTTTTGGTTCTTTACCATCACGAACTGTAGTTGTTGTAGTTGTACCGTCTGAGTTCACAACTGTGATAGTGTGAGTTCCATCTCCGTTATCCACAACCTTAGCAGTTGGTGATTTACCGTCACGAACTGTGGTTTCAGAAACAGTACCATTACCGTTTTCTACACGAATTGTGTAAGTACCATCATGGTTGTCAGTAACAGTCGCTACTGGTGATTTACCATCTTTAATGATTGTTTCAGTAGTTGTGCCATCACCATTTAGAACTGAGATCTTATGAGTTCCATTTTGTTCATCAGTTATAGTCACTTTTGGTGATTTACCATCACGAACTGTTGTTTCAGTTGTCACACCTTCTGGATTTGTAATAACGATTGTATGACTTCCGTCTCCATTATCACGAACAGATGCGGTTGGAGTACGTCCGTCAACACCGTCACGTCCATTCTTAACAACAAACTCATTCTTAGTTCCATCTGGGTTAGTGATTGTTACAGTGTGGCTTCCATCTGGGTTTTCTGTTGTTGTTGCTGTTGCAGCTTTACCGTCTTTACCATCTTTGATGATAGCGTTGGTAACATTGCCATCTCCATCCGTAACTTTAACTGTGTGAGTTCCATCGTTGTTATCAGTCACTTCAACTTTTGGAGTCTTACCGTCTTTACCGTTTTTAACAACAGTTTCTTTTGTTGATCCATCTGGATTTGTTACAGTGATTGTGTGGCTTCCATCTGGATTTTCTGTTGTAGTGATATTGGCAGTTTTACCGTCTTTACCATCTTTAACTTTAGTTGTTGATTCAGAACCATCAGGGTTTCTAACAGTAATAGAGTGTGTTCCATCTCCATTGTCCGTTACATTTACAACTGGTGATTTACCGTCTACTCCATTAGCTCCATTTTCACCTTTTTCACCTTTTTCACCTTTGTCGCCTTTTTCACCGGCTACTCCTTGAGGTCCGCGGATGTTACCAATCTTGTTCCAAGAACCATTTTCTTTCTTGTAAACATCACCTGTATTGGCGTCGATATAAGTATCACCGTCTTTACCATCATTAGCAGTTGGGGCAGTAACTCCACTTAGTAATTCAGCACCGTTACGTCCATTTGTACCAGAAGCTCCATCTGTACCATTACGTCCATTTGTACCATTCAAGATATCACTTGTACCAATTAATTCATCCACACCTGGATCGTATTTACCGTTACCATTATTATCATAGTATGCTGTAATACGAGTACCCTCTACTGGTTGTGAACCTGTTGAGTCTGTATTTGCTGGTTGAGCTGGTGTATTTCCTTCATCTGGATTATCTCCTACACTTCTTGCTCTTCTTGCACTTCTTGATGTTCCAGAAGGTTGTGAATTAGAAGTTGATCCAGCGCCTCTTCTAACTGCTTCCACCAATGCATTTAAGTCAATAGTTGGTGTACGGCCATCTTTACCATTCTTACCATCTTTTACAGTGAAGGTTACTGGATCTTTACCTGGTGTTGTGATAGTTACAACAGTGCTTTGGCCATCTTGTCCACGTTGAGTAGTGATTGTAGGAGTTTGTCCATCCTGACCGGTTGCACCAGTTTCTCCCTTAGCACCATCTTGAACAAAGACTGTAGTTGGTTGTGAACCATCATGGTTATCAACAGTGATTTCTACACCCTTATGCCCTTCATCATCCTTACGAACAGCTGTTACTGTTGGAGAGACTCCGTCCACTCCGTCTTTAATAACTGCTAGAGGTTTTTCTGGGTTCAATGGTTGACCTGGATGTGCTGGATCTTCTTGGTAAACTTTAGTTTCTTTACCATCTTTGACAGTAAGCAATGATTTACCATCACGTCCGTCCGCACCTTTAGCACCATCTTTAATCATTTCAGAACCTAGAAGTTCATCAGTTCCTGGAGTGTACTTACCATCATTGTTTTCATCAGTATAGAATGTCACAATTGTATGAGATGGATTTCCGTTTTGTCCTTCGACACGAAGCAAATCAACTTTTGGAGTTTTACCGTTTAGACCATTTTCTCCGTTCTTAACATTTACTGTAACTGGATCTTTACCTGGAACAGTGAATGTAATGTCGGTACTATGACCATCTTTACCTGGAGTTACAGTTACTTCTGGAGTCTTACCATCTTCTCCACGTTCACCTTTGTCACCCTTAGGTCCCTTGATGTTGCCTTCTTTTTCCCATGTGCCGTTGTTCTTAACGAAGAAGTCACCTGTTTCTGTGTTAACGTATTTATCGCCGTCTTTACCTTCTGTAGTTGGGTTGACTTTGCCGTTCAAGACGTCTTTTCCGTCGCGTCCATCACGTCCGTCACGACCTTGCGCTCCATCACGTCCGTCGCGGCCTGGTAAGCCTTGTGCTCCGTCTTGACCATCACGACCTTGAAGACCTTGTTCACCTTTGTCACCCTTAGGTCCCTTGATGTTGCCTTCTTTTTCCCATGTGCCATTGTTCTTAACGAAAACGTCACCTGTTTCTGTGTTAACGTATTTATCGCCGTCTTTACCTTCTGTAGTTGGATCAACTTTGCCGTTCAATACGTCTTTTCCGTCGCGTCCATCACGTCCTGCTGGTCCTTGCGCTCCATCACGTCCATCACGACCTGGTAAACCTTGTGCTCCGTCTTGACCATCACGACCTTGAAGACCTTGTTCACCTTTGTCACCTTTAGGGCCTTTGATGTTGCCTTCTTTTTCCCAGTTGCCGTTATTCTTAACGAAAACGTCACCAGTTTCTATGTTAACGTATTTATCGCCGTCTTTACCTTCTGTAGTTGGATCAACTTTGCCGTTCAATACGTCTTTTCCGTCGCGTCCATCACGTCCTGCTGGTCCTTGCGCTCCATCACGTCCATCGCGACCTGGTAAACCTTGGGCTCCGTCTTGACCACGTTCACCTTGAAGACCTTGGGCACCTTGGGCACCTTTAGGTCCCTTGATGTTACCTTCTTTTTCCCATGTGCCGTTGTTCTTGACGAAGACGTCACCTGTTTCTGTGTTAACGTATTTATCGCCGTCTTTACCTTCTGTAGTTGGGTTGACTTTGCCGTTCAATACGTCTTTACCGTCGCGTCCATCACGTCCGTCACGACCTGCTGCTCCATCACGTCCGTCGCGGCCTGGTAAACCTTGGGCTCCGTCTTGACCATCACGTCCTTGAAGACCTTGTGCACCTTTGTCACCCTTAGGTCCCTTGATGTTGCCTTCTTTTTCCCAGTTGCCGTTATTCTTAACGAAAACATCACCAGTTTCTGTGTTAACGTATTTATCGCCGTCTTTACCTTCTGTAGTTGGATCAACTTTGCCGTTCAATACGTCTTTACCGTCGCGTCCATCACGTCCGTCACGACCTGCTGCTCCGTCACGTCCGTCGCGGCCTGGTAAACCTTGGGCTCCGTCTTGACCATCACGACCTTGAAGACCTTGTTCACCTTTATCACCCTTAGGTCCCTTGATGTTGCCTTCTTTTTCCCAGTTGCCGTTATTCTTAACGAAGACGTCACCAGTTTCTGTGTTAACGTATTTATCGCCGTCTTTACCTTCTGTAGTTGGATCAACTTTGCCGTTCAATACGTCTTTACCGTCGCGTCCATCACGTCCGTCACGACCTGCTGCTCCATCACGTCCGTCGCGGCCTGGTAAACCTTGGGCTCCGTCTTGACCATCACGACCTTGAAGACCTTGTTCACCTTTATCACCCTTAGGTCCCTTGATGTTGCCTTCTTTTTCCCAGTTGCCGTTATTCTTAACGAAAACGTCACCAGTTTCTGTGTTAACGTATTTATCGCCGTCTTTACCTTCTGTAGTTGGGTTGACTTTGCCGTTTAAGACGTCTTTTCCGTCGCGGCCATCACGTCCATCACGACCTGCTGCGCCATCACGTCCGTCGCGGCCTGGTAAACCTTGTGCTCCGTCTTGACCATCACGACCTTGAAGACCTTGTTCACCTTTGTCCCCTTTAGGGCCTTTGATGTTGCCTTCTTTTTCCCAGTTGCCGTTATTCTTAACGAAGACGTCGCCTGTTTCTGTATTAACGTATTTATCGCCGTCTTTACCTTGATTTGCTTCTGGGTTAACTTTGCCGTTCAAGACGTCTTTACCGTCGCGTCCATCACGTCCGTCACGACCTGCTGCGCCATCACGTCCGTCGCGTCCTGGTAAACCTTGTGCTCCGTCTTGACCATCACGACCTTGAAGACCTTGTTCACCTTTGTCCCCTTTAGGGCCTTTGATGTTGCCTTCTTTATCCCAGTTGCCGTTATTCTTAACGAAGACGTCGCCTGTTTCTGTATTAACGTATTTATCGCCGTCTTTACCTTGATTTGCTTCTGGGTTAACTTTGCCGTTCAAGACATCTTTACCGTCGCGTCCATCACGTCCGTCACGACCTGCTGCGCCATCACGTCCGTCGCGTCCTGGTAAACCTTGTGCTCCGTCTTGACCATCACGACCTTGAAGACCTTGAAGACCTTGAAGACCTTGAGCACCCTGGTCACCCTTAGGTCCTTGTAGCCCTTGTGGCCCTTGTGGTCCTGCAACTCCGGCTTCACCTTTTAGACCTTGAGGTCCACGAATGTTACCAATTTGGTTCCAGTTTTCACCTTCTTTTTTGTAAACATCACCAGTAGTTGCATCGATGTAGGTGTCGCCATCTTTTCCATCATTTGATGTTGGTGGTTTAGGTCCACTTAATAGTTCAGCACCATTACGTCCGGCTGCACCTGCTGCACCATTGGCACCGTCTGTACCATTATAAATTGGTTGTTTAGCAATTAATTCATCTATACCTTCATCGTATCGACCATTACCATTGTTATCAAAGTACGCTGTAATAAGAGTACCTTCTCTTGGTTTTTCTGCTGGTGCTGTAGATGGGGCGTCTGCTAAAGCTCTTCTTACTCTTCCGCTTCTTTGATTGTTTAATCTTGCTGCTGCTTCAGCTAAGGCATTTAAGTCGATGGTTGGTGTACGTCCATCTTTACCATCTTTAATGTTAACTGTTACAGGTTCTTCACCAGGAATAGTAAATGTAATATCAGTACTACGGCCGTCTGCTCCACGAGCAGTTGTGATTTTTGGAGTTTTTCCGTCACGTCCCGCTGCTCCTGTTTCACCACGGTCTCCACGTTCGCCTTTTTCACCTTGCGCTCCGGTTAGACCACGTTCGCCTTGGTCCCCTTTTTCACCTTTAGCACCATCTGCAATGACAACTTCTTTTAATTTCTTATCAGAAGCATCTAATTCGTTGTTTCCATTTTTATCGTAATAGAAGATAACAGTTGTTGTTTTATCTGCTTCATTTCGTTGAGTCGCAACTAATGGACTTGCGCCATCGAAACCATCTCTTACAACAGTACTTGTAACATTACCTCTACCGTCGTTAATAGTGATAGTATGAGTGCCGTCATTTTTATTATCTTTAACGGTTACGGTTGGAGTTACACCGTCACGACCTGCCTGACCTTGGTCTCCTTTTTCACCTTTAGCTCCAGTGAGACCGCGTTCGCCTTGGTCTCCTTTTTCACCTTTAGCTCCAGTGAGACCGCGTTCGCCTTGGTCTCCTTTTTCACCTTTAGCTCCAGTTAAACCGCGTTCACCTTGGTCTCCTTTTTCACCTTTAGCACCTTGGGCTCCGGTTAGACCGCGTTCACCTTGGTCTCCTTTTTCACCTTTAGCTCCTTGGGCTCCAGTCAGACCGCGTTCGCCTCGGTCTCCTTTTTCACCTTTGGCACCTTGGGCTCCAGTGAGACCACGTTCGCCTCGGTCTCCTTTTTCACCTTTAGCTCCAGTTAAACCGCGTTCGCCTCGGTCTCCTTTTTCACCTTTAGCTCCAGTGAGACCGCGTTCACCTTGGGCTCCTTTTTCACCTTTAGCTCCAGTTAAACCGCGTTCACCTTGGTCCCCTTTTTCACCTTTAGCTCCAGTTAGACCGCGTTCACCGTGGTCCCCTTTTTCACCCTTGGCTCCATCTTTAATAGCAATTTTTTGAACAAGTTCGTCTACGCCTTCAGTATAAACACCATTTCCATCGTTATCAAGATAGAAAGTGAGGTTATTTGTATCACCAACTTTATTTTGATCAACACGTGGTTTTACTGTATCGATTAGCTCTTTAGCCACACCAATTTGCATAATACGTGGCTTAGCTTCTTTAGTAACAGAATTACTAATTGGCAATCCTAGGATTGTTTCATTACCAAATCGATGGACTTTATAGGTAATTTGACGTTGTCCTTTTTCACCTTCTCGAACTAATCTAGTTTGACCTTCTGGTAATTTACTAGTTGGAAGGTAGACTGTTTGGAAATCAATGTCTTCTGAAACAGTCTTATTATTAGTACCACCATAAGGGTTTGCATCCAAGTATAGTGGATTTGCTCTATGATAATAGTTGGAGTTGCTGTATGGGTCATTGCTAGTAGCGGCACCACCACCACCTTGGTCCACGTTAAAAGTAACAGGTTTCAAACGAACAGACAAGTCACCATTTGGATTATTGATTGGCAAACTAAATCTGATTGTTTGTTCCGTATTTGTTGAAGTAGCAGAGGTCATACTGTATCCTGAGTGAGATACGTAGTTGGCACCTTGGCTAATAGGTTTTGATTGATCTCTTAACCTTGGAGTTGTGATTGTCGCATTGGAAGGATTTCCAAATCCATCCCCTTTATCCAAGATAAAGTTATTATTAACAAATTCGCCCGGACCAGAATATTTGATTGTGAAATTCAATTTATTACCTTGACGTACTGTTGTTACATCGTAATGAATTGAATTACCACCACGTGAGTTCCCGTAGCCACGGAAACTATAGCTACGACCACCTTGGCTGATATCTGAAAATGCAACTGTATTTCCAGAACCTGAGACAATTGGGTTGGCTGGATTGCTAGCCGCTCTAAAACCACTATGCCCTTTATCCAAGTCTTCCTTACGGATAGCTGGATTTTGGCGAGCATCAGAAAGGCTCAAACCTGGTTTCAAGATTTCATTAGTAGATTCTGGAGCTGAAGTTGTTTCTACTTTGGCAGGTGCATTAGTTGCTAAAACGCTACTATCAACGGCTGAACGGTCAGTCGTTGTTGCAGCTGGCTTAGCTTCTTCTTTGGCTTCTGCTGTGTCAGCTTTCTTCACTACAGGAGTTTCTGATACAGTTCCTTTATCAGAGTTAGAACGAAGTTCTAGACCAATAATAGCTGATTGGATAGATGACTCTGCTGCTGATACTTCAGCTTCAGTCGCATCTGCTTTCCCAAGCAAACCTTGACCAGCTTGGATACTTGCTTGCAAGTTAGCAGCACTTGCTTCTGTATATAACTTACTCTCAAGTTTTTTAGCACGCGAAAGAGCCGTTAACAATTTTGACTTGTCAACAGCATCTTGATGACTTGCTTCTTTTTTGTCTTTTGCTTCTTCAACTTTTTCTGCTGGTCTAGTAGCTTCTTCAGTTTTAGCTGGAGTCGTTTCTACTGGATTCGCAACAGTTGGAGCTGCATAAGTTGTTTCTTTTTTAGGTGTAGAAACTTCTGCTGGTTTAGTAGCTTCATCTACCTTATCAACAGAAACACTATTAGTTGCCTCAGGATGTTGTTCCTCTGCTTGTACTGATTGCGCATTGGCAGCAGTTCCCAAGACTAAGGCTGTCCCGAGCAAGACACTAGCCGCACCAAAGTGATACTTACGAATAGAGTATCGTTGTTGCATGCTATACCAGTCAAATGATTTCTTATGTGAATGTTTCATTTCAAACTCCTAGATAGTATTTTATAGTTTACACTTTACAACTATTTGAGACATTAATCAATATTATCTATGAAATTAATATATCTGATTTTTGTACCATGGAGCCATATTTTTTTTTTTTTTTTTTTGAATTTAATGTACATATTTTTAATTCTTGTTTTTTTTGTACAAAAGAATCATAATTATGATACAATATAATTTAGGAGGAAATTACCTACATGCGCAACCTTTTATCCACAAAAGATCAAAGACAATTACGTTTAATGGAAATCTTAATTCAGACTCGTAATTGGATAAGATTACATGCACTTGCCGAAAAATTAGGATGTACAGAACGAATCCTAAAAAATGATTTAAATGAATTACGAACAGCTTTCCCAAATATTGACATCCAATCTTCCGTTAACGGAATTATGATAGATTTAGATGTTAACACTAGTGTAGAAGATATTTATCAATATTTTCTTGCTCATTCTCAGTCTTTTCAATTACTAGAGTATATGTTCTTCAATGAGGGGCTACCTATTTATCGAACGATAGAAAATCTTCACTCAAGTAGTGCCAACCTCTATCGATTAGGCCGAAATATTACAAAAACTCTATCATCACAATTTCAGATTGAATTATCTTTTACCCCTACTGCAATTCTTGGTAATGAAACGGATATTCGTTATTTTTTTGCCCAATACTTTTCTGAGCGCTATTATTTCCTAGACTGGCCTTTTCCAGACCTTCCTGAGGAGGATTTAACAGAGTTTGCTGATTTCTTCTATAAAATCACGAATTATCCAATGCGATTTTCAATTTATAGAATGTACAAATTGATGATAGCTATCAGTATTTACCGCGTCAAAAATGGTCATTTTATCGACTTACCAAATCATTTCTTCGATGAATACTACCCTCTTTTGATGAATATTCCAAATTTTGAGGAGCTACTTGTCCATTTCTCTGAAAAACTGGGACTTGAAATCACTCCAGATATCATCGCCCAAATTTTTATATCCTTTATTCAAAACAATCTTTTCTTAAATCCTCAAGAATTCTTCAACTCTTTAGAAGAAAACAGTGAAGCAAGATACTCATACCAATTACTTAGTCAAATATTAGAACGCCTATCAAAACAATATAAGATTACTTTTACCAACCACGATGAGCTGATTTGGCATTTACACAACACTGCTTTCTTTGAAAGACAGGAAATCTTTTCTACCCCAATCCTATTTGAACAAAAAGCATTGACGATTAAAAAATTTGAAGTTTACTTCCCAGACTTTATGGGAAGTGCGCGTCAAGAACTGGCTCAATACCGTCAAGCAATTGGACAGCATGACCATCCTGAACAGTTGGAACACTTGATGTACACCATCTTAACCCATGCTGAAAACCTCTCTACTCAGTTGTTAGAAAATCGACCACCTATCAAGGTTTTGATTATCAGTAACTTTGACCATGCTATATCCCTTACCTTTGTTGATATGCTTTCCTATTACTGTAATAACCGCTTTACCTTCGATATTTGGGATGAATTGGAAACAAGCCCTGAGATTTTAAATCAGACAGATTACGATATCATCGTGTCTAATTTCTATATTCCAGGGATTACCAAGAAGTTTATTTGTCGAAACCATCTGTCAATCATGGATTTGGTTAATCATCTTAATACTTTATCAAATGAGATTCATATAAATACTTTATAAACTAAAAAGTCAGCAGGGTCCTGCTGACTTTTTCTCTTATCTGATTTCTATACTTCCTTAACAAAAACCAATTCCTGTGGCTGTGACAAATCTTCTCTGTAGGTAAACCCTGCAAAGCTTAAGCGACGAGCTTCCTCCACCGTCTGTACTTGATTTTCTATCAGGGCTGTCAGGAAAGCACCACGCGCTTTCTTTGAAATAGTTGAATGAATCTTCAGCTGACCACCTCTATCCTCCATGAATTTGAAGGTCACCATTTTTTCTCTGATTTCCTTAGAAAATACGGTCTCAAACTCAGACGACAAGAGGGAGAAAATTAGGTCTTCACCATTCATAGCTTCATCATAGGCTGCCTTCCAATGGCTCTTCAAAGTCTTACCAGCGACTTTTAATTTCATCAAAAAGTCCAAACGGTGAGGTGGCATAGGTGACAAGGCTGGAACGACTCCGTACAAAGCCGAAGTAATAAAGACATGATTTTCAAGATAGGCTTGTTCTGCCTCGGTCAATTTGTCTCGCTTGATGTAGCGGTACATAAGCCCATCAAATAGATTCAAGGCTGGGTAGTGTTGAGCAGTTTGCCTTTTCAAAACTTGGATATGTTGAAATTCTTCCGCAGCTTTCTCGGCTGAAACTTTGTAAAAACTCTCCAATTGACTGGCAGAATAGAGAGCCAAGGCATCCAACACAGCCTGACTTCCTGGTTTTAAAGGAGCGGCTTCAATACTCGGCAAGTCTGTGTTCATTTCTTTTGCTGTTGGGATTAAAATTTTCATATTAATAGTGTAGCATATTTTTTAACCACAACCAAGAAATTCATCTAAAAAACCTCGGTTTGCCCGAGGTTTTTCTGTTTATTTTGGCCATCCTAACCAGACAGCCACGAGAACAAGGATTGTACCGGCTAAACTTGTTAAGATAGATAAGAATTTATCTTTTTTCTCCTTGAACTGAGAAAAACCTATCTTCAAAGCGAACAATCCGAGTAGCATTGAAGCAACCATCAAATAAAAACCCATTTGTTTGTCCTCCATTAGTCTTAATTTACCTTATTATAACATATATTTCTTAAATAAACCTTTTTTACTGCACTTTAAAGGTCTTGAGATAATTGTCTTTTCCTACTTGACCTTCGAAGGTTTTACCATTTTCGAGGTAAGGCAGATCATCTGATACAGAAGCCTTGACCTTGTATATCTTGCCATCAACTTTAAAGAAGTAGACGGTATCACCCTTGATAACAGCTGATTTGAGGTCTGCTACCACACCCTTGATACTTTCTGTGGTTTCATTATCAATTTCAAGGTCGTTTTTATTGGCATACTTGCTGAGCATCTCTTCCACTGTCGTAGCTACGATAACATTTTGGTACTCGACTGCGTCTACCAGAGCGTACTCTTTGACCAAGCCAGCATTGTCCTTCAAGCCCATGATGTAGAGAGGCTTGTCATTGAGGTTGATGAGGATTGGGAAGGTTGCCTTGTAGGATTTCTCCTGAACAGCACCTTCTGCTGATTCACGGGCTGATTCTTCTGTCGCAGAAGCTAAGCTATACTTAGTGATTTCTCCTGTCCGCATATTTTCAAGGATGAAACCAAGATTACTTTCATCTGCATTGGCCGATGTCACACCTGTGTAGAGGTAGATGTCATTGCCGATAGACAAGTAATTATAACCCTTGGTAGTCTGGGTCACGTTTTTCTTGGAAATCATGGCATTCCAGAAACCGTCCTTGTACTTGCCGTTGTAGTTGATTTGCTCAATAGTTTCCTCAGCTGGATAGACCCTGTCCACCCATTCTGGAACATCTGCCAAGCTGTATTCCTTGGTTTCTCCATTTGTGGCATCCAAGATAATGACTGAAACAGGACGAGGAACCGCAAGTCCAAATTGCTTTTGGTAAACCGTTGCTACATAGAAAGGATTGCCCTCATCGTCCACCTCGAAGGATGGAGTTTTGAAGATCTTGGTTGGGTACTTCAAGCGCAGGTGACGTTTGACATCGCGGTTAAAATACTCCGAGTCAGAATACTTGATTGGTGTCTTCAAGTCCACCAAGTCCGCATTACCAGTTACCATGTCTACCTTGATATACTCGCCGATTCCCTTGGCTTGATTGTTAAACCATTTGATAGGATCTGCGTATTCTAGCGGTGTAACCCGATAAGGTTTCCCATCAATCGTCAATTGGGTATAGGTGTCTGCCGCTACGTACTGCGACACCTTATCCGTTAGGGAACCCAAGTAGCGGTCCCCAATTTTTTCAGCAGTACTTCTATCTAAGATTGGAACCTTACTGGTGTCAGTCTTAGGAAATTCAGTAAAGTCTTTTTCCGTAACCGTGACTACATTGGCATAATTTTTAGCCTGAAAAATGCTGGAAGTCACCAAGGAAACCAAGGCTGCTAAGAGAAGAATTCCTCCAATAGAAGCTAAAAGGATTTTCCCTAACCGATTGATTTTGAAACCCTCAAGATTTAAGGCAGCTTCCGCTTTGCCATGACGCACATGGACTGTTTTGACCAGATTGATTCCCCTGCCAAAGCCAAATAAGATAGCTACAACCAGCAAATGCCCACAGAGGAAAAAGAGAAATTCCCAGCTGGTCAGGTTAAGAGGCGGTAAAAAGATATACCAGGTCGTTGCGATAAAAATAAGTTCAAAGACTATTCGTTTCATTTGCTTTCCTCCTAAATGATTCGTCCTTCCAAGTGATCCAGTTCATGCTGGCAAATCTGGGCTGGGAAGCCTGTCAAAGTAATGGTCTGTTCCTGCCACTTGCTGTCACGATAGGCAACCCTTATGGTTTCATAACGCTTAGTAGGTCTCACACCTGTCAAGGACAAACAGCCTTCTTCTGTCTCATAAGCTCCTTCAGAGGATAGGAGCACTGGATTAAACATGACCACAGGAACCAAACCAAGATTAAAGATAATCACACGCTTCTGCACCCCAATCATATTGGCAGCCAGACCGACACAAGTCTCACGATTTGCTAAGAGCGTATCTTGTAAATCTCTGGCAAGATACAGATCTTCCTGACTTGCCGGCTGAGACACCTGAGATAAAAACAAAATATCCTTTACAATTTTCTTCTCCACTTCCTCACACTCCTCCTACTTTTTACTATATTATAGCAATTATAGCACAAAAGCCGATAACTGCAAGCCCTTTCCCTTAACTGTAGCAAAAAGCCATCCGAAGATGACCTTTTTAAATCGCATTCTTGTCAAAACCGAGTTTACGTTGGATAAATTTAACGATTTCGACAATGATAATCATTGAGAAGCTTCCAGCCATAACAATTCCCCATTGAGACAAGTCTAGTTTGGTTACGTGGAAGATTCCTTCAAGCGGCTCTACGACGATTGTTGCCATAAGAAGGATGAAGGATACCAAGATAGACCAGTTGAAGGTCTTAGACTTGAATGGGCCAACTGTCAAGATGGATTGGTAAACAGATTTCACATTGTAGGCATGGAAGAGCTGAATCAAACCAAGGGTTGCAAAGGCCATCGTTAGAGCATCTGCATGAATGGCATGATTGTCACCCACATGAACTGGGTAAGCAATTGCAAGTCCATAAACACTCATAACAATAGCTGCTTGGAGTACACCTTGATAGATGATAGAACTCAAAACACCACCTGAGAAGAAGCTTGCCTTGCGTCCACGTGGTTTATGATTCATGACACCAGGCTCAGCAGGTTCAACACCTAGTGCAATTGCTGGGAAGGTATCTGTTACCAAGTTAATCCACAAAAGATGAACTGGCTGCAAGACATCCCAACCAAACAAGGTTGATAGGAAGATAGTTAATACTTCAGCAGTATTGGCAGAAAGCAGATACTGAATAGTCTTTTGAATGTTTGAGAAGACCTTACGTCCTTCTTCAACTGCAACAATAATAGTCGCAAAGTTATCATCTGCAAGAATCATGTCAGAAGCCCCCTTAGAAACCTCTGTACCAGTGATTCCCATACCGATACCGATGTCGGCTGTTTTCAGAGCTGGCGCATCATTGACACCATCACCTGTCATGGCAACGACTTTACCTTGTTTTTGCCAAGCCTTGACGATACGAACCTTGTGTTCTGGAGATACACGGGCATAAACAGAGTATTGACCAACTACTTTTTCAAAGTCTTCATCTGACAGTTCGTTGAGCTCAGCACCAGTTAAAACGTGTCCTTCTGTATCATTTGCATCGATGATTCCCAAACGTTTGGCAATAGCTTCTGCAGTGTCTTGATGGTCACCCGTAATCATGATTGGACGAATTCCCGCTTCCTTAGCCACACGAACAGCCTCAGCAGCTTCAGGACGTTCAGGGTCAATCATCCCAATCAAACCAGTAAAGATTAAATCATTTTCAAGCTCTTCAGAAGTCAGGTTTTCTGGAATGCTGTCAATAATCTTATAAGCACCTGCAAGGACACGCAAGGCTTGGTGGGCCATTTCAAAATTGTTTGTATGAATGAGGTTTGTAACCTTCTCATCAATCGGAGCAATATCCCCAGCCTTATCACGAAGAACACAACGTTTCAAGAGTTGGTCTGGCGCACCTTTAACAGCGACGAGGAAGCGTCCATCTGCAAGTGGATGAACTGTTGACATGAGCTTACGTTCAGAATCAAATGGCAACTCAGCCACACGTGGATATTTCTCTAAGAACCCTTTGACATCGTAGCCCTTGTCCAAGGCATATTGGATGAAGGCTGTTTCGGTTGGGTCACCAATCAGGTTGCCTTCAACATCAATTTTCGTATCATTGGCCAAGACAACTGAACGAAGAAGGGGCATTTCAAGACCTAGTTCAATATCATCAGCTGAGTCATGTAGGACTGCATCGTAGAAGACTTTTTCGACGGTCATCTTGTTCATGGTCAGCGTGCCAGTCTTATCAGAAGCGATGATTTCAGTTGAACCAAGTGTTTCTACTGCTGGCAATTTACGAACGATAGAGTTTCGTTTGGCTAAAACTTGAGTACCAAGGGCAAGAACGATAGTTACGATAGCTGGTAGCCCTTCTGGAATTGCTGCAACGGCAAGCGCAACAGAGGTCATCAACTCACCGAGTGGATTTTTGCCTTGAATGAAAACACCAACTACAAAAGTAACAAGGGCAATGACCAAGATAGCATAGGTCAAGACCTTAGAAAGGTTGTTCAAGTTTTGTTTGAGTGGTGTATCCGTCTCATCCGCATCTTGGAGCATACCCGCGATATGACCAACTTCCGTGTACATACCTGTATTGACAACAACACCAAGACCACGACCATAGGTCACGTTAGAGTTTTGGAAGGCCATGTTGACACGGTCCCCAATACCAGCATCTGCAGCAAGTTCAACTGTCAAGTCTTTTTCGACTGGCACAGACTCACCTGTAAGAGCTGCTTCTTCGATTTTAAGAGAGTTGGCTTCAAGCAAACGTAGGTCTGCTGGTACTACATCACCTGCTTCGAGGGCAACGATATCACCTGGCACCAATTCTTTAGAGTCAATCTCAGCCATATGACCATCACGAAGAACGCGGGCAGCTGGACTAGACATAGATTTGAGGGCTTCGATAGCTTCTTCTGCTTTTCCTTCTTGGTAAACACCAAAGGCAGCGTTGATGATAACCACGGCTAGGATGATAATGGCATCTGCGATATCTTCCCCACCAGAAGTCACAACTGACAAGATTGCTGCCGCAACTAGGATAATAATCATCAAATCCTTAAATTGCTCGATGAATTTGACCAGGATTGATCGTTTCTCGCCTTCTTCGAGTTCATTGTGGCCAAATTCGGCAAGGCGCTTTTCTGCCTCACTTGATGACAAGCCTTGCTCGGTCGCATCCACAGCCTGCAAGACCTCTTCAGGACTCTGAGTGTAAAACGCTTGGCGTTTTTGTTCTTTTGACATGTGTCTCCTCCTTGACATTGTGTGCAAAACAGACTCTCTTTTCCCTCATCGTATCTTTTCACGACAAACAAAAAGAGACCTGTTAATCATAACAAGTCTCGCTGTTTAAGATAGTGCCGGAAAGCATACTTTTCAGTATAAAATTCGGAATGACGACACTATCACAGGTTTCTGCCAGCTACTCCCTTGAGTAGTACTATTATACCAAATTTTGAAAAGTTTTCAAAGAGTAAAAACTGCCTTATTTGAATTTTCCCTTGAAAACCAGTATAATGGTAAAATGCTATGTGACTAGAAAGGAAGTTGAATGAAGCAATCTATCTCAAATCTCAAGTTAGCTGAGCGTGGGGCCATTATCAGTATTTCGACCTATTTGATCTTGTCTGCAGCGAAATTAGCAACTGGGCACCTCCTCCATTCATCCAGTTTGGTGGCCGATGGTTTTAACAACGTGTCGGACATCATTGGAAATGTGGCCCTCTTGATTGGAATCCGGATGGCACGCCAGCCTGCTGACCGAGACCACCGTTTTGGTCACTGGAAGATTGAAGATTTGGCTAGTTTAGTCACTTCCATCATCATGTTCTATGTTGGCTTTGATGTTCTAAGGGATACCATTCAGAAGATTCTCAGTCGTGAAGAAACGGTCATTGATCCTCTGGGTGCAACTCTAGGAATCATTTCTGCAGCGATTATGTTTCTAGTTTATCTCTACAATACTCGCCTCAGTAAGAAATCCAACTCCAAAGCACTGAAGACCGCAGCAAAGGACAATCTTTCTGATGCTGTTACCTCACTGGGAACTACCATTGCCATCCTAGCCAGCAGTTTCAATTATCCCATTGTGGATAAACTGGTCGCTATCATCATCACTTTCTTTATCTTGAAAACTGCCTATGATATCTTTATCGAGTCATCCTTTAGTCTTTCAGATGGTTTTGACGACCGTCTGCTTGAGGACTATCAAAAGGCTATCATGGAAATTCCCAAAATTAGCAAGGTTAAATCTCAAAGAGGTCGTACCTACGGTAGCAACATTTACCTGGATATCACGCTGGAGATGAATCCTGACCTGTCTGTTTTTGAAAGCCACGAGATTGCGGATCAAGTCGAGTCTATGCTGGAGGAACGTTTTGGGGTTTTTGATACCGATGTCCATATCGAGCCCGCACCTATCCCTGAGGATGAGATTTTAGACAATGTCTATAAAAAATTGCTTATGCGCGAACAATTGATTGACCAAGGAAATCAACTGGAAGAACTCTTGGCTGACGATTTTGTCTATATTCGTCAAGATGGAGAACAGATGGATAAAGAGGCTTATAAGGCCGAAAAAGAACTTAAAGCTGCGATTAAGGACATACAGATCACTTCCATCAGTCAGAAGACCAAACTCATCTGCTATGAGATGGATGGAATTGTCCATACCAGTATCTGGCGTCGCCACGAAACTTGGCAAAATGTCTTTCATCAAGAAACTAAAAAAGAATAGAGAAATCCTGTCATGAGACGGGATTTTTCTATTCTTCTAGCTATTAAATTCACTTAAATATTCATAGCGTTCGTATTTTTCAAGGAGTGCTTCGTTTTTTTCATCTAGCTCTTTTTGGAGAGTAGCCAGCTTACCAAAGTCAGAGCCGTTGGCCTGCATCTCCTCTTCAATAGCAGCGATACGATTCTCCAAGGCTTCAATATCGCCTTCAATGTTTGCCCACTCCTGCTTTTCTTGGTAGGTCATGCGTTTCTTGTCTTCACGGACCTTGACCACTTTTTCCTTTTCAGCCTTTTGCACTTGATTGGCCATCTCTGTTTCAAAGGCTTTTTCATCAAGGTAATCAGTGTAATGACCAAAGAAAGGACGAATCTTGCCATCCTCAAAAGCGAGAATCTTGGTCGCTACCTTATCCAAGAAATAGCGGTCGTGACTAACTGTCAAGACAGGACCTGCAAAGCCTTGCAAGAAATTTTCCAAGACTGTCAAGGTTGCAATATCTAGGTCATTTGTCGGCTCGTCCAAGAGAAGAACATTTGGTTTTTCCAAGAGCAATTTGAGGAGGTAAAGACGTTTCTTCTCTCCCCCAGACAATTTCTCAATCAAGGTTCCATGCGTCGAACGTGGGAAAAGGAACTGCTCCAGCAACTCAGCGATGGAAGTCGTAGAACCACCGCTGGTCTTGACCTCTTCTGCCACTTCCTGCAGGTAATTGATCATTCGCTTGCTTTCATCCAAGCCCTCAATTTGTTGAGAGAAATAGGCGATGCGAACAGTTTCCCCTATCACAACTTGACCTGCTGTCGGCCCAAGACTGCCTGCAATCAGGTTGAGCAGGGTTGATTTCCCAACACCGTTGTCCCCAACAATTCCAATACGATCTTTAGCCTGCACCAAGAGATTAAAGTCTTGTAAAATGGGCTTATTCTCATAGGCAAAAGAAACATCCTGAAACTCGATGACTTTCTTCCCAATCCGACTGGTTTCAAAGTTCATAGTCAAGTCTGTCTCAGCACTACTGCCTGAAACCTCTTTCTTCAAGTCATGGAAACGATTGATACGAGCCTGCTGCTTGGTCGCACGCGCCTGCGGTTGTCTGCGCATCCAGGCCAATTCTTGCTTATAAAGTTGTTCCTTTTTGTGGAGAAGAGCCGCATCACGCTCATCCTGTTCCGCCTTTAGGCGAACATAGTCCTGATAATTGCCCTGGTACTCGGTCAATCCAGCTCGGTCCAACTCGAAAATACGTGTTGACAAAGCGTCTAAGAAGTAGCGATCGTGGGTGATAAAGAGGACTGTTTTCTTGGAATTTTTCAAAAAGAGGGTCAGCCACTCAATAGTCGCAATATCCAAATGGTTGGTCGGCTCATCCAGAAGTAAGAGGTCGTGGTTACCAAGTAAAACTTGCGCCAACTGGACCCGTCTTCTTAGACCACCTGACAATTCCCCAACAGGAGTGGATAAGTCCTGAATACCCAGCTTGCTAAGGACAGTCTTTACCTGACTCTCAATTTCCCAAGCTTGGAGAGAATCCATTTCTGCCATGACCCGTTCCAAACGCGCCTGCTTGTCCTCACTATAGTTGAGCATGAGGAGTTCATACTCACGAATAAGCTGGATTTCCTTGAGATCGCTGGATAAGACTGTATCCAAGACCGTCTTGCTATCATCAAAATCAGGATCTTGGGTCAAGTAACCAATCTGGTAATCATTCTTAGCTGAAAAGGGACTGACATCCCCATCAAAGCCAGAAACACCAGAAAGAACATCTAAAAGGGTGGTCTTCCCTGTTCCATTGACACCGATTAAACCAATTCTATCCAAGTCATGGATGATAAAGGAAATATCCTTAAAAACGGTCTTGTCACCGACGGATTTACTTAGTTTTTCAACGATAAAATCACTCATTTTTTCTCCCTCAGATAAGCATGGATGGCTTGACGGTCATTTTCCAATTCTCCATCGACAATGGCACACTCAATTTCTGTTAAAATCTCACCCAAGTCAGGTCCTGGCTGATAACCATATTCCTTAATTAAAATACCACCATTAATCTGAATTTCTTTCTTATCATGAATGGTCAAACTCTGGTAGGTTTCTGTGATAGCTTGCGGATTGACTGGTTTTCCTTGAGCCTGACGAAGATTTTCAGCCTGTAAAAGCAACTCCAAGTCAAAGCGGTAACAATCGCGCTTGCTCAAATCTCCCTTTTCACGCAAGGCCAAAATAGTCAGTAAATCCTGAACTTGCTTGGCAAACTGACGTGAGGTCTTCCAAGCCTTCAAAAATAGCCGCGCATTTTCAATCTCCAAAGCCCATAGTAGAGCCGCCCAGGCTTGTTCAGAGGATTCAAAAGTGAAATCAGTCTCTAACTCAAACAGTCTGTTAAGCTTGTCCTGACTAGCTGCCATATCAGGGAGATAATCATAAGCTTGACTCTCAATCATGGAAGTCAAGCCCCTTCTCCAAAATGGAGCCAGCAAGAGTTTATCAAACTCAACGAAGGTACGCTCCACAGAAATTTTCTCCAAAAGTGGCGTCAAAGTCTTCATAGCTTTAAAGGTTTCTGGCTCAAGCTCAAAGCCAAGACTGGCCTGAAAACGGAAGCCACGCATAATCCGCAAAGCATCTTCGTTGAAACGCTCACTTGCCACTCCAACCGCCCTCAAGACTTGATTTTCCAAATCGTCTAAACCATGGAACAAGTCAACGATTTCTCCTGTCTCATCCAAGGCAAAGGCATTGACTGTAAAATCACGGCGCTTGAGGTCTTCTTCTAGCGAGCGAACAAAAGAAACCGCACTAGGTCTACGATAGTCCACATAGACATCTTCTGTCCGAAAAGTAGTCACCTCATATTCCTCGTCCCCATCTAAGACCAAGACAGTTCCATGCTCGATTCCGATATCGGCTGTTCGCGGAAAAATCTGCTTGGTCTCTTCTGGATAAGAAGACGTCGCAACGTCCACATCGTGGATGGGACGATTGAGGAGGGCATCTCGAACAGAACCCCCAACAAAATAGGCCTCAAAACCTGCTTCTTTAATTTTTTCTAATACTGGTAAAGCCTTCTGAAATTCAGAAGGCATTTGCGTTAATCTCATAATAAGTGTTCTAATCCATAGACAAGCTCATGACGCTTGACAACTTCTTTAATTCCCAAATTCACCCCTGTCATGAAGGAGCTGCGATCATAGGAGTCATGACGGAGGGTCAATCCTTCTCCCTGATTGCCAAAGATTACTTCCTGATGGGCTACTAAGCCTGGCAAACGTACTGAGTGGATCCGCATGCCATCAAAGTCAGCACCACGGGCACCTGTAATCAATTCTTGCTCATCTGCTGCACCCTGCTGGATAGACTCTCGAACTTCTGCCATTAACTCAGCTGTTTTAATAGCAGTTCCACTCGGAGCATCCTTTTTCTTGTCATGATGGAGCTCGATAATCTCCACATTTGGGAAATATTTAGCAGCCTGCCTTGAAAATTGCATAAGCAAGACAGCACCCAAGGCGAAATTTGGAGCTATCAAACCACCCAAATCTTGGGCACGAGAAAATTCTTTTAGCTCTGCAATTTCTTCACTTGTGAAACCTGTTGTTCCAACTACTGGAGCAAAGCCATTTTCAAGAGCAAAACGTGTATTTTCGTAGGCAACAGTTGGAGTAGTAAAATCTACCCAGACATCCGCTTCAAAACCAACCAAATCAGCCTTATCCTTGAAAACAGGAATACCCTGCCATTCTGATTCAGACTCAAAAGGATCCAAAACTGCTACCAAGTCCAAGTCTGGATCAACCAAGACCATCTGACAAGCAGCCTGGCCCATCTTTCCCTTAAAACCAGCAATAATTACTCGAATACTCATCTTTACTCCTATTTAAGATACAAAGCCTGTAGGAACACAAAGTGAAAATAGGAGTTCTGATCAAGGAGTAGATACTCCTTGGAAGAACTATCTTTTTCACAGAGGGTTCCAGGCGTGTTCAATTATCAAGATACAAAGGACCTTAGCTGCCCATGAAAAATAGGGAATGGCACTGACTTTCCATGAAAGGCAAGACTAGCATCTTTTTTCAAGAGGCAGGTAGTCCGTGTTCAATTGCTATGATACAAGATTTCTTAACTAGCCTAGAAGCGCCAACTAAATCACTGGAATATAACCTAGAGCAATACTTCCTGCTCCTAGGTGTGTTCCAATGACACTACCAAATGTAGCAAGTGAAATATCCGTACCTACTCCAGATTCAAGTAAGTGCTGACGCAATTCCTCAGCCTTTTCAGGGGCATTTCCGTGAATGACAATGATACGGTATTGGCCTGAAGCTGTGGCTTCCTTGATAATCTCAATTAAGCGCTTAGTTGCTTTCTTTTCAGTACGAACTTTTTCGTACACTTCAATCACACCTTGATCATTAAAATAGAGGATTGGCTTAATGCTTAGCAGACTGCCCAAAATCGCAGCTCCATTTGAAAGGCGCCCACCTTTTACCAAATGATCTAAATCATCTACCATGATAAAAGCTGACGTACGGCTGATTTGAATGGCTAGCTTATCCTGAATGATGGCAAAATCATCGCCCTGGTCTCGCCAGTTAAAGACACTCTCAACCATGATACCCAGAGGAGCACTTGTAATCAAAGTGTCTGGGAAGGCAATGGTTAAGCCCTCATAATCATCGACCATGTACTGGATATTTTGGTAAAAACCTGAAATTCCAGAAGATAGGAAAAGCCCCAAAACATGTGTATAGCCTTGTTCTTTAAGCGAAGTTAGAATCTCATCTAACTTGGCAATACTTGGTTGACTGGTCTTAGGCAATTCAGAGGCCTGAGACATTTTTTGGTAAAATTCCTCAGCAGTCAGATTGATGCCTTCGACATACTCTTCACCATCAATATTGACAGGAATATCCAAGACATATAAATCTTCTCTTTGCAAGGCCTCTGCACTGAGATAGGCAGAGGAATCTGTGATAACAGCTAATTTCATATTAGAACTCCAAATTGATTCCTGGTAAGTCTAATGCAATTTCAGTTACTTCGTAAGTCAAACGGTTGAGCATGTTCAAACATGGACGAGCCAAGGTTTCCACTTCTTCTTGGTTCAATTCACTTGGTTCGTTAACAATACGACCATCGATATGGTTCACCTGTGAAATGGTTCCACTGATGACAAATTTATCAAATACAATCATAAAACTCAAGACAACAATCAAGGAAGTCACTTGATTTTCTTGGTCATGTTGAATTAGTTGGAAGTTCACATCCACCTTAGTTTCAGGAGCTCCATTTTCATTTTCCCATTCAAAATTACGCGCATCAAAATGATACTGACTAACAAATTCTTGTTCACGTTTAAGATTCATGTCTTTCTCCCTTGGCTACAATATTATAAGCTATTGTACCATAATTTTTTATTTTCATCTAGTTTTCTAGGATTTAGTCAATCCCGATTTCAGCTCGAACTACGTCTGCGATGGTATCAACATAGTAGTCCACTTCTTCTGTTGTAGGCGCTTCTGCCATAACACGCAAGAGGGGCTCTGTTCCACTTGGGCGTACTAGGATACGGCCATTCCCTGCCATTTCTTCTTCCATCTTCTCGATGATATCCTTGATAGCTGGCACTTCCATAGCCTTTTCCTTCATGGCATTTTCCACTCGGATATTGACTAATTTTTGTGGATAGATGGTTACTTCTGCTGCCAACTCTGACAAGCTCTTACCAGTTTCCTTCATGATTTTTGTCAATTGGACAGCTGATAATTGACCATCACCTGTTGTATTGTAGTCCATCAAGATGACGTGACCAGACTGTTCACCACCGAGATTGTAGCCTGATTTTCTCATTTCTTCAACAACGTAGCGGTCGCCAACTGCAGTGACTGCCTTGTTAATGCCTTCACGGTCCAAGGCCTTGTGGAAACCAAGGTTAGACATAACGGTTGTCACAATTGTATTTTGAGCCAATTGTCCTTTTTCAGAAAGGTATTTCCCGATGATGTACATAATTTTGTCACCATCAACGATATCACCATTCTCATCAACAGCAATCAAACGGTCACTGTCTCCGTCAAAGGCCAAACCAATAGCTGAGCCACTTTCTTTGACCACTTCTTGAAGGGCTTCTGGGTGGGTTGAACCAACATTAAGGTTGATGTTAAGACCGTCTGGTGTTTCCCCGATAACCGTTAATTGAGCGCCAAGATCTGCAAAGATTTGACGGGCACTTGTAGAAGCTGCACCATTGGCTGTATCCAAGGCAACCTTCATTCCATCAAGAGGAGTTCCAGTTGAAACAAGGTAGCCTTCATACTTACGCAAGCCTTCTGGATAATCTACCAAGGTTCCCAAGCCTTCAGCACTTGGACGAGGAAGAGTATCTTCCGCAGCATCTAGCAAGGCTTCAATTTCTGCTTCTTTTTCATCGTCCAGTTTGAAGCCATCACCACCAAAGAACTTAATCCCATTATCAAGGGCTGGGTTGTGACTAGCAGAAATCATGACACCGGCACTTGCTCCTTCAGTTTTGACCAAGTAAGCTACTGCTGGTGTTGCCAGAACGCCTAGTTTGTATACGTGAATCCCCACAGAAAGGAGTCCCGCCACCAAGGCTGATTCTAGCATTTCTCCTGAAATACGTGTATCACGTCCTACAAAAACTTTCGGTGCTTCCGTTTCATGTTGACTGAGAACATAGCCTCCAAAACGTCCTAGTTTAAAGGCCAATTCTGGCGTTAATTCTACGTTAGCTTCTCCACGGACTCCATCAGTCCCAAAATATTTACCCATTTTTATAAAATCCTTTTCCTATTTTTAATTCGTTTTTGAACTAGTTGCTTTCGTTGACGAAGATGTCTCCGACGAACTGCTTGTTGTTGAATTTGATGTACTTGAACTTGGTGCTACTGGTTTTGTAGTCACCTTCATTGTTGTGTCGAACGGAGTAATAACTGCCGGTAAGACAACACCATTGCGATCGATTGCCTGCAAAGGTACTGAACCACTGTAATTACCTGTTATGCGTTCGCTGGTTGGTAAAAGCGCAATAATCCGATCGATTTTGGCTAATGTTTCTTGGTCAGTTGTGACAGAAACTCGTTCGTTTGACACGGTTACACTATCAATTTGTATCTTGGGATCAATCTGGCTTTGGTCAACTTGTGGCACAACAATCATCCCATCTCGTTTAACCTTCTTCCCAACTTTCACTGTAATCTTTTGAGGCGTTGCCACAGCAGTCATTCCACTTGGAAGATTTTCAATATTCAAGGGAACCTCAATCGTTCCAACACTGGCATCCGTCAAATCCGCTGTGACCTTAAACTTACGAGTACTTTCCTGCATTTCGCTAGCCAAGGTCACACGATTGGCTCCTGTCAGCACAACTGAAACCTCTGATGCAAATCCGCTAATGAAATACTGGTCATCATCATAGTGAATATCGATAGGAACATTTGTTATCGTATTGGTATAGGTTTCTGATTTGACCTGCCTTGCGGTATTGCTATTTTGAAAGTTGGTTGACGTTGCATAGATAAATAAGACACAAGCAAAAAAGAGAGATGAAATGATATATAGACTATTTTTTCTCATATTTCCAACCTCCTAGCAAACGGTCCTTGAAACTGACTTTTTCCTCAACAGCTGGCAAAAGAATTGTTCGTAGCTCTGCTTCAAATTCTTCCATCGTCAAATCATGCTTGAAGACCCCATTGTAGGTAATAGAAATACCACCTGTTTCCTCTGAGACGATGAAGGTCAAGGCATCGGATACTTCTGACAAACCGATAGCTGCCCGGTGTCTGGTCCCAAATTCCTTGGAAATCCCTGTGCTTTCTGTCAAGGGCAGATAGGCAGAAGTTACCGCAATCCGATTTTCTCTGATAATTACAGCACCGTCATGTAGAGGAGTGTTGGGGATAAAGATATTAATAAGGAGTTCAGCTGAAATATTGGCATCCAAAGGAATCCCTGTCGCAATGTATTCTTGCAAGGTCCGAACTCGTTGGATGGCAACCAGAGCACCAATCTTACGAGGACTCATATATTCAACCGACTTGACAAAGGCACGAATCATTTGCTCCTCTGCACTAATTTGAGCAGTAGAAAAGAAATCTGTCGCCCTTCCCAAGCGTTCCAAACCAGTCCGAATCTCTGGAGAGAAGATAACAACCGCAGCAATGACTCCATAGGTGATAATCTGATTAATCAACCAAGAAATCGTTGTTAAACCAAGGATATTGGCCACAACCTGGGCTAATACAAAGATCACGACCCCACGCACCAAAATCATAATCTTGGTGCCAGCTATCGCTTTTGTAAAACGATATAAAATATAGGCCACAATCAAAATATCAAACACATTGATTGCAATACTCCAAGGACTAGAAAACAAGCTAGTCCAATATTGCAGGTTGGATAATTGTTGAAAGTTCATCTGCTGTCTCCTCTCTGTCCAAACACGCTCCTTTCTATTATACCATTTTTCTGACATTTTTTTCCCTATCCTACTTCATTTTAAATTAAAGAAAAAATATGATAAAATAAACTGATACTCAATGAAAATCAAAGAGCAAACTAGGAAGCTAGCCGCAGGTTGCTCAAAACACTGTTTTGAGGTTGCAGATATAGCTGATGTGGTTTGAAGAGATTTTCAAAGAGTATGACTAGAAAAAACAAAGGAGAAACCATGTCTCAACTCTATGATATTACCATTGTAGGTGGTGGTCCTGTCGGGCTTTTTGCAGCCTTCTATGCCCACCTACGCCAAGCCAAGGTCCAAATCATCGACTCTCTTCCCCAACTCGGTGGACAACCTGCCATTCTCTATCCTGAAAAGGAAATCCTAGACGTTCCAGGTTTCCCAAACCTGACTGGAGAAGAATTGACCAACCGCTTGATTGAACAACTAAATGGCTTTGATACCCCTATTCATCTCAATGAAACAGTTCTTGAGATTGAAAAACAAGAAGAGGGCTTTAAGATTACAACCTCTAAAGGAAGTCACCTGACTAAAACCGTTATCATTGCTATGGGTGGCGGTGCCTTCAAACCACGTCCTCTGGAACTAGAAGGCGTTGAGGGGTATGAAAATATCCACTACCACGTTTCCAACATCCAGCAATACGCTGGTAAGAAAGTGACGATTCTTGGTGGAGGAGACTCGGCTGTGGATTGGGCTTTGGCTTTTGAAAAAATTGCACCAACTACCCTTGTTCACCGCAGAGATAATTTCCGCGCCTTGGAACACAGTGTCCAAGCCTTACAGGAATCATCTGTGACCATCAAGACACCATTCGTCCCTAGCCAACTCCTTGGAGATGGAAAAACGCTTGATAAGCTGGAAATCACAAAAGTCAAATCTGATGAAACCGAAACGATTGACCTAGACCACCTCTTTGTCAACTATGGTTTCAAATCTTCTGTCGGTAACCTTAAAAACTGGGGTCTGGACCTCAACCGCCACAAGATTATAGTCAACAGCAAACAGGAATCCAGCCAAGCAGGTATCTATGCTATCGGTGACTGTTGCTACTATGACGGAAAAATTGATCTGATTGCGACAGGGCTTGGAGAAGCACCAACCGCTGTTAACAATGCCATTAACTACATCGACCCTGAGCAAAAAGTGCAACCAAAACACTCAACCAGTTTATAAAAAAGAACCACGAGTCCAATGCGATTCGTGGTTTTATAGTTCATCCGCTATCTTATTGATTTTTCTGAGTCTGTGGTTGACACCACTTTTTGTAAGGGGAGTGCTGAGACTATCTGCTAACTGCTGGATAGAGTAGTCTGGGTGCTGAATCCGCAACTGTGCTACTTCCTGCAAATCCACTGGCAGATTTTCTAAGCCCATGATATCTTTGATTTTACTGATATTGTTGATAGTCTTCATGCTGGCAGAAACTGTCCGAGCAATATTGGCTGTCTCGGCATTATTGGCCCGATTGAGGTCGTTACGAGTTTCTCGCAAAATCTTAACCCGCTCAAAATCATCACGCGCCTGCATAGCTCCGATGACAATCAAGAAGTCCATAATATCTTCAGCTCGCTGGAGGTAGGTCACTGCCCCCTTCTTACGCTCAAGCACCTTGGCATCCAGTAAAAATTGCTGGAGAAGTGAGGCAATCCCTTGCGCGTGGTCCAGATAAACAGAACTGATTTCCAACTGGTACTTACCTGATTCAGGGTCACGAATGCTTCCATTTGCCAAGAAAGCGCCACAAAGATAAGCACGACCGGCTTCCTCGTCTGATAAAATCTCCTCATCAATACCTGTTTCCAGGCCAAAGAAAGAGTCGGCCAAATGCAAATCGCTCAACAAATCCTGCACCTTTTCATCAGTAAAAACGGTATAGACGCGATTCTTGCGAAGATTACTCCGTTGGTGATGGCGGATTTCTGATTTGATTTCATAAAAATAGAGAAAGGACTCATAGAGGTGACGAGCCAGTTTGGCATTTTCTGTCACGACGGACAAGGTCAAGCCCGAAGTCGAGAGACCGATGCTACCAGACATCTTGATAATGGCAGATAATTCATGCCGGCTTAGATGGTGCTGACCTAGAATTTCTTCTTTTACTGCTACTGTGAAACTCATTTTCTCACCTGTATAATCCGCATCAATTCATCCACAATCAAATCTCCATCGTGGAAGGCACCCCCATTTTCCAGACGAAGAAAGTTGGATGAAATCACACGCGGAACTTGCTTACAAAGACCAGCAAAATCATGTTCCACCTGCACCAAATATTCATCAAACCGGTTGGAATTCATGTATTCCTGAGGCACTTTTTCGATATTCACCAAGACAGTGTCGATAAAAGGTCGGCCAAGGTGACGATGCAAGACTTCCACGTGATCACTATCTGTAAAGTGTTCTGTCTCCCCACGTTGGGTCATGATATTGCAGACATAGGCGATTTCTGCCTTGGTTTCCAAAAGCGCTTGCCCGATTTCCTTAATCACGATATTGGGCAAAATAGAGGTAAAGAGGGAACCAGGTCCGAGGACAATCATGTCACTTTCAAGAATAGTCTGCACTACTCGACGACTGGCCAGAGGAGTATCATCGTTGAGGGTATTGGTTACATAGACATGGTCAATCATACCTGGATGGTCTGCAATATGGCTCTCTCCAGCCACCTCTGTCCCATCCTGAAAGACTGCGTGCAGGGTCAAAGGATGGTCACTGGAAGGATAAATCTTTCCAGTTGTATGGAAAAATTTGCTCAATAACTGCATGGCATTATAGGTCGAACCCTGCATCTCTGACAGACCTGCAATAATGAGATTGCCCAATGGATGACCAGCAAAGGCTCCAGCATCCTCAGAAAAGCGGTATTGAAAGACCTTTTCATAAAACTTAGGCATATCCGACATGGCCACAAGGACATTACGAAGATCACCTGGCGGTGTCAATTGCTGCATATTTTTTCGGAGTTCACCTGATGAACCACCATCATCCGCCACCGTTACGATAGCAGCGATTTCCACATCTTTTTCACGTAGACTTTTTAGAATGACAGGGATCCCAGTACCTCCACCAATCACCGTTATCTTTGGTTTTCTCATGAACGGTTTACCGTTTCCTTTCTTCGGTCTTTGTCGCGATGCCCTTCATTGACAGGCCAATTCTTGGATAAGTCCTGCGCCAAGCGTTTAGCAAAGGCCACACTACGGTGTTGCCCACCCGTACAACCCATGGCAATAGTCAAAACAGACTTCCCTTCCTTTTGGTAACTTGGCAAAATCGGCTCAATCAAGGCCAACAAATGTTGATAAAAGTCTTCTGACTCAGGATGATTCATGACATAGTCATAAACAGGTTCATCCACACCCGTTTGGTTTCTCAGTTCTGGAAGATAATATGGATTTGGCAAAAAGCGCACATCAAAGACTAAATCTGCATCAATCGGGATTCCATATTTAAAGCCGAAAGACATGACCTCGATACGGAAAGACTGGGTTTGTTCTTGATCCGAAAACTGCTCTGCAATGGTTTTACGCAGTTCACGAGGAGTAAGTTCTGTCGTATCCACCACATTTTGGCTCATGTTTTTCAGTGGTGCTAAGAGTTCACGTTCCAGCTTAATTCCATCTAAAATCCGTCCATCTGCTGCTAATGGGTGACTCCGTCTGGTTTCCTTGTAACGAGCGACCAATTCCTTATCGGCTGCATCCAAAAAGAGAATTTTGAAATCCAAATCATCTTGATTTTCCAACTCATCCAAAACAGCTTGAATCTCTGAGAAGAAAGAACGGCTACGCATATCTACTACCAAGGCCAACTTATGGTCGTCTTCCTTTGTTTCCACCAACTGCAAAAACTTAGGCAAAAGAGCTGGTGGCATATTATCAATAGTAAAATAACCTAAATCCTCGAAGGACTGAATGGCAACTGTTTTCCCTGCACCACTCATCCCTGTCACAATCACCAAGTGAAGTTGTTTCTTTGTCATCTTTTTCTCCTTATATCAAAAGAAGTTTGGCAACACCAAACTTCAACTAGCTTATCCAATCTCTGCGATGACTTCAATTTCGACTTTTACATCACGAGGAAGACGAGCTACCTCCACAGCTGAACGAGCTGGAAATTCCTCTTTAAAGGCCGTTTGGTAAACCTCGTTAAAAGGAACAAAGTCGTTCATATCGCTCAAGAAGCAAGTTGTTTTGACAACATGGTCAAAATCTGTTCCTGCTTCAGCCAAAATAGCACCGATGTTTTTCAAGACTTGTTCTGTCTGTTCTTGGATCGTTTCTCCAACGATTTCCCCAGTTTCAGGAGATAGGGGCACTTGACCGCTAGCAAACAAAAGGTTGCCAACGATTTTTCCTTGAACATAGGGTCCGATAGCCTTTGGGGCCTTATCTGTATGAATTGTTTTTGCCATTTTCTTTTCCTCACAATTTTTCTAAGATTGCATCCCAAGCCTCATCCATCCCTGCCTTGTTGACAGATGAAAAGAGGATAAAGTCGTCACTTGGGTCAAAGTTTAATTTCTTTTTGATTGCTGATTCATGCTTGTTCCATTTACCACGAGGAATCTTGTCTGCTTTAGTCGCAACGATAATAACTGGAATCTCATAGTACTTGAGAAATTCGTACATCTGCACATCATCTGCTGACGGGTCATGACGAAGGTCAACTAGACTGACTACCGCACGGAGATTTTCCCGAGTCGTTAAGTACTCCTCAATCATGCGCCCCCACTTTTCACGTTCCTTTTTAGAAACACGGGCATAGCCATAACCAGGCACATCCACAAAGCGCATCTTGTCATCAATGTTAAAGAAGTTGAGAAGCTGGGTTTTACCAGGTTTACCTGATGTTCGGGCTAGATTCTTACGGTTCAGCATGGTGTTGATAAAGCTAGACTTGCCAACATTTGAACGCCCTGCAAGAGCGATTTCTGGCAGTTCATCCTGCGGATAGTGGGACTTATTGGCCGCACTGAGCAAGATTTCAGCATTATGTGTATTAAGTTCCATAGTCACCTCTAGGCTGTTTCTAGGATTGGTTTATCCGTTCCATCGACAGCTTCTTTCGTGATGCGAACCAATTTCACATTTTCCTGACTCGGTACTTCAAACATGACATCTAGCATGGTTTCTTCGATAATCGAGCGAAGACCACGCGCACCCGTTTTGCGTTCAATGGCCTTATTGTCAATCTCTTGAAGGGCTTCGTCGTCAAATTCCAACTCGACATCATCATAAGATAGCAAGGTTTGGTACTGTTTGACCAAGGCATTTCTTGGCTCTTTCAAAATACGAACCAAGTCATCAACAGTCAATTGCTCAAGAGCTGCAAAGACTGGCAAGCGTCCAATCAACTCAGGGATAATACCAAATTTTTGAATATCTTCTGCGATAATTTCTTGCATGTAAGAGCTGTTTTCGTCAATCGCCTTATTGTTTTGACCAAATCCGATGACTTTTTCACCCAGACGTTGTTTGACGATTTCTTCAATACCATCAAAGGCACCACCCACGATGAAGAGGATATTTTTAGTATCCACTTGAATCATCTCTTGTTGTGGATGTTTACGTCCACCTTGAGGCGGCACGCTTGCAACTGTTCCCTCGATAATCTTGAGAAGGGCTTGTTGCACCCCTTCACCAGAAACATCACGTGTGATAGACACGTTCTCGCTCTTCTTAGCAATCTTGTCAATTTCATCCACGTAGATAATGCCACGCTCTGCACGTTCAATGTTAAAGTCAGCAGCCTGCAAGAGTTTGAGGAGGATATTTTCCACATCCTCACCTACATAACCAGCCTCCGTAAGAGCTGTCGCATCCGCAATTGCAAAAGGTACATTCAAGCTCTTAGCCAAGGTCTGAGCAAGGAAAGTTTTCCCCGAACCAGTTGGGCCAATCATCAAGATGTTTGACTTCTGCAAATCCACATCTTCTGACTCTTCACGCGTATCGTGGAAATTGATGCGTTTGTAATGGTTGTAAACAGCTACTGCCAAGGCACGCTTGGCACGATCTTGACCGATTACGTAGTGGTTCAAGATATGGAGAAGTTCGATTGGTTTTGGAACTTCAGACAAGTCTGCCAAGACTTCCTCAGCCAACTCCTCCCGAATAATTTCCTGGGCTAACTCCACACATTCATTACAGATAAAGGCGTTGTTACCTGCGATTATTTTTTGTACTTCTTCCTGGCTTTTGCCACAAAATGAGCAATAAACCATCATATCATTATTCCTATTTGTAGGCATGATTTCCTTCCGTTCTATTCTATACTGTCATTCTATCTAAAATAAGGTCATGTAAAAAGCATGGATACTATTGACCAAATTGGTAAAGGCATTTAACCAGAGCAGGACAGAAAGTCCATAGCGCTTTTTACGAAAAGCCTGTACTCCTGCAAGTAAGCAGACCAAACACAGCATGGCTGTGAAAAAACCAAATATACTACGTTCCATTAGACTTCCTTTCTCTTGCGGTATTGGATGGTAAAATCATAAGGATTTTTGTCATCTTTGGTATAAGATTTGCTTGAAACCGTCTCAAAAAGAGACAAGTCAAACTCCTCAGGAAAATAGGTATCTCCTTCCACCCGAGCATGAATTTGAGTCACAATCACTTCATCAAGGTAGGATTCAAAAGCCTGAAAAATCTGCTTTCCACCAATAATATAGAGATTCTTTTCTTGAGCCTGATACCAGTCCAAGACAGACTGGACATCATGAAAAGTAGTAACCCCATCTATCTTTTCTACTGGATTACGAGTCAAAATCAGGGTCTCCCTTTTTGGAAGCAAGCGACGCTCCATTCCATCAAAGGTCACGCGCCCCATCAAGATGGCATGATTCAGAGTTGTTTCTTTAAAGTGTTGCAATTCTGCTGGCAAATGCCAAGGCAGACGATTGTCCTTACCAATCACACCCTCTTCATCCTGGGCCCAAATAGCTACGATTTTCTTAGTCATGCTTCCATCCTTTTCACTGATAGTACTATTTTATCAAAAAACTCAAAAAAAGACTGGTTTGGAATAGCTTGCAGAATAGAAAAAATCTGTAAGAAAATTCCTACAGATTTATATATCTATTATTTCTTACAAACCGGGAGCTTGTCCAAGTTCTGCCGCAAGCATCCAAACCGTTTTCTCAAGTTCAGCTTTAGCACCAACAAAGATATCGTTTGTCACATCATCACCTTCTTCATCAGTAACATCCAAAGCTTTTTGGAACAGAGTGATGAGATAACGATAAACATCTAGGACACGTTCCAAACTTTCTTCAACATTACGGTATTCACCAGCTTCTTCTTCGATTTCACTATGTTGAAGGAATTCTGTCAAAGTAGAGAATGGGCTGCCACCAAGTGTAATCAAACGTTCGCTGATTTCGTCAAGATAGCCATCAAGGCTGTCCATGTATTCATCCATTTTTGGATGCCACACAAGAAAACCACGACCGCGCATATACCAGTGTACTTGGTGCAAAGCAACGTGAGCCACGTACAAATCAGCAACAGCTTGGTTCAATACTTCCTTTGTTTTTGCCAATGCTACTGGCGCTGCTTTTGTCAATGATGTTACGTCTTTTACTGCTTCTTTTTTCAATTCTACCATTTTATTTTACCTCGTTTATTATTTTTTGTAACCACTTCTTAATGATTACTACCTTAGTATACTACTAAGGAAAACCAATAGCAAGCCAAATGACTCACATGAGAAAAGTTGCAATAGACTGATAATTTAAGAATTTTTTAGAATGAAACCCAGTCACTTTCAATCTCTCTTAACAGAGATAAAATAAAGAAAAGAGCATACAAATGTACACTCTTTTCTCAGTTTTACATCTTAATACCAGACGCTAACATCCACACGTCCTCGAATCCCTTTAAGAGAGTCAGATGAAGTATATTGCCATCCTTTTTCTCCTGAATAATGAGGATTATTCCAATCAAGCGCATCCGTATAGGCTGCAACCCAGTTAACATGTTGTAAAATATCAGGATGATTCAAACGAGTTTGCAAAAGTTGACGATAGCTATAAACTTTCACGTTTTGGTAACCAGCATGCTTCATGGTTGCCATATACTTATTGATAATCTTGACCCAAGTTCCAGTATCACTTGGAGCTCTTTTACTTTTATTGACATATTCCCAGTTTTCAACATCATAGTAGATTGGATAAGACAAGTTCATCTTGTATTTTTTCAAGAGTTCAATAGTTTGATTAGCATCATTCTCAGCATCGGTCTCATTTTCAGCATAAGTATAGAGGTAAACACCGTAAGGAATTCCAAGCCGGTTTAACTCCTTGATATTATGAGCCAATTCCTTGTCCTCAGTTCCACTGTATCCCAAACGAACAATGACTCCATCTACTCCATTATCATCGATGACTTTTTTCCAGTCACTGATACGACCATTGTGTTCACTGACATCGATGACCTTTTTAACTTGATCAGTCCCAACTTGTTCTTCACGATGGTTAAAGAAATAACGTCTGCCATTTCGGTGAACCCAGCCAACATTCAAGTCTTTCTTTTCTTTTAACTCACCTGAGTCAGAAAAAATATAGCGAGCATCATCCATGACTAATTCACCAGTAGCCATAGCACCACTTCCTGTCAAATAATAGTTTCCATGCCACTCATCTTGAGCCATGTAACCCCACTTCTTGAAATAGTACCACTTGCCGTCTACCTTTTGCCACTCTTGATTAGCATAAGAGCCATCAGATTTGAGATAGAAGTAAGACGAATAGGCTGGATCATAAAGCCATTCATTTTGCATCATAGCACCTTGACTATTTAGGAAATAACTTCCCTGCCATTGACTTTTAGCTAAATAGCCCCATTTTTTAAAATAGTACCATTTACCTCCAACAGAATGCCATTCCTGGTTAGCATAAGAACCATCAGACTTCAGGTAAAACCAATTCTTATAGGCATTATCATAAACCCATTCATTCTTAGCCATATAACCACCTGATTTTAGGTAGTAATTGTCCTGCCACTCATTTTGAGCATAACGACCGTCTGACTTAATATAAAACCAAGCCTTATAGTAGTTATCAAAAATCCACTCACTCTTTGCTTTGGAACCATCAGCCTTTACATAATAATCCCCATCCCAGTGGGCAGAAGCAGTGGTCTTTACTCCTGCGCTCGTTTGAGTTTTATTAGAAGACTGATTTTGCTCTGAACTACTTGAAACTGTCGTTGCATCCTGCGAAGTTTTTGCTACTTCAGTTTCATTTGCAGCTACATGACTAACTGCCAAGCCGAGCAAACAGATACTTGCTAATCCAATTTTTCCAATCTTTGTTTTCAATCTTTCCTCTCCTATAAAAAATGGAACAGACATCTGAATGCTGTTCCACCTAGCTTTTGCTACTGATTATTTTACAAAGTCAAGCAAAGCCAAGAAGCTTTCTGCTTCAAGTGACGCACCACCTACAAGGGCACCGTCAACGTCTGGGCAAGCCATGTATGAAGCAACGTTTTCAGGTTTAACAGAACCACCGTATTGAACACGAACTTTGTCTGCAACTTCTTGACCGAAGTCAGCAGCTACAACGTCACGAACAACTTTACACATTTTTTGTGCATCGTCTTGTGAAGCTGATTTACCAGTACCGATAGCCCAGATTGGCTCATAAGCGATAACTGATGCAGCAACTTGTTCAGCAGTCAATCCAGCCAATGCAGCAGATACTTGAGCACCTACGAATTCAGCAGCTTTACCAGCTTCGTAAGTTTCAAGTGACTCACCACAACAGATGATTGGAAGCATACCGTTTGCAAAGATTGCTTTTGCTTTTTTGTTGATATCTTCGTCAGTTTCGTGGAAGTAGTCACGGCGTTCTGAGTGACCGATAACAACGTAGTCAGTACCGATTTCTTTCAAAACTTGTGGGCTTGTTTCACCAGTGAAAGCACCTGCATTTTCAAAGTAGCAGTTTTGAGCAGCAACTTTAAGGTTTGAACCTTTTGCAGCTGCAAGAACCGTTGTCAAATCAAGAGCTGGAGCTGCGATACCTGCTTCAACAAGATCTGATGAAGGAAGTTTTGATGCAACTGCTTCAACGAATGCTTTAGCTTCTTCTGGATTTTTGTTCATTTTCCAGTTACCAGCGATAAATGGTTTACGTGACATTTCACATACCTCTTTTTTCAATTTATTTTCTACTTATTTTATCACAATTATACACAGCTTGCAAATCTTACTCGGATTTCAAGCCTGCTTGTAACGATCAATCTTTCCAGAGATCCATAGCATTTCTGAAATCTGCAGATACCTGTGTCAACTGAGGATTGCTTGCTTCTCTCTCTGCCCGCTTGGCCTCAATTTGAGCCACACTTTTGATACCTTCATGGCGCCAATTTCTCAAAATCGCCTGAATGTACTTCCAGTTTTGTTTTCCATTCAAAACAGCTTCACGAAGAGCTTCCTTAATCAAGTCAGCACTGGCTCCGTCTTCCTTTAGTGTCTTAGTCAAATCCTCAATTTCAAAAGGAGTCAACAAGCGCCCCAATTCCTGCTGGAAGGTTTCTACCAAATCCTTAAGTTGGTTTTGAGGTGTCAACTGATCTGAACTTGAATGAGCGACTCCAAGCAAGTCATCCAAACGTTCCAAAGCCAAACTAGCATCAAAAAGCAATTCGATTTCACCATTCAATTCAATCGTTCGATACTGAAGCAGTCCCCTTTCCGTCAGATTAGAAATAGCCTGATTGACATCCGAAATTTCCTTACCAATCCTTTCAGCAATCTGGCTTGGCGACATTTCTTCTAAGCCTGTCGTATTTTGCAAATAGAAAAATTGCCAGACCAGAAAATCGTCGCTGGAAGGAAAGAGTTCCTTAAAATGCAAGAGCAGGGCACTCGGTAAAACCAAGTTCCCTGATTTAAAAGCGTCTAAATATGTCATAATTCCTCTTATAAATACCCAAATGCAGATGCATCATCTTCTATCTTTCTCCAGTCAAAAGGCGTCTCCTGATACACCGCATAATTCACCCAGTTACTGAAAAAGAGGGCTGCTGATGAAGACCAACAAAGACAAGGTGTCTGGTTGACATCATCATCCTTAAAGTAATTTTCTGGAATATGTGGATCTAAACCTGCGTCACGATCTCTAAAATACTCTTTTGCCAAGGTATCACGGTCATATTCCAAATGCCCAAAACTATAAATTTCTCGTAAATCACGACTAGCCAAAATTGAAACCCCAACCTGTGGCCCTTCTGATAAAATCTCGAGATTGGTTTTGTTTAAGACCTCTTCCTTAGAAATCTCCGTGTGCCGAGAATGAGGGGAAATGTAGCTATCGTCAAAGCCTCTAAAGAGAAGGTGTCCTTCTTTTAAAGTATCCTGAGGATAGATACCTGATAATTTATTGTCCATCTGGTATTTTTCCACCCCATAACGCAGATAAAGACCAGCCTGAGCCCCCCAGCAGATATGAAGGGTCGAATAGACATGGGTCTTGGACCACTCAAGAACCTGACTAAATTCCTCCCAATAGTCCACTTCCTCAAATGGTAAATGCTCAACTGGAGCACCCGTGATAATCATCCCATCAAAATACTCGTCCTTAACTTCAGGAAAAGTTTTATAAAAGGTCTCCATGTGCTCTGAACGAGTTGTCTTAGAACGGTGGCTTTCCATATAGAGAAAATCAATATCCAGTTGTAGGGGTGTATTAGCCAAATGGCGCAGCAACTGGGTCTCTGTGACCATTTTCTGTGGCATGAGATTTAAAATTAAAATCTTCAAAGGACGGATATCTTGGTGGGCAGCACGTTGATCATCCATGACAAAGATGTTCTCTGTCCGTAAAATCTCAACAGCTGGTAATTTTTTATCAATTCGAATCGGCATAACCCTCTCCTAACTGTACTCTTTCAGGAATCATTGCATATGTTTGAAACTCTTCGAAAATCTCTTCAAACCTCGTCAACGTTGCCTTTCCGTAGATATATGTTACTGACTTCGTCAGTTCTATCTGCAACCTCAAAACAGTGTTTTGAGCTGACTTCGTCAGTTTTATCTGCAACCTCAAAGCTGTACTTTGAGCAGCCTGCGGCTAGTTTCCTAGTTTGCTCTTTGATTTTCATTGAGTATGAAACTAAATCTCAAACATCTAGTCCTTTTATTATACTGCAAGAAGATATAGTTTTCAATTATACTTTTTCTCTAACTAGCTATAGTCTATTTTTATATCCTAATGTAGAGAAAACAGCCCTAGGGACTGTTTTTGATTAATAATGCATCAAAACTTTGTAATCGTAGTCACCGATTTTTTCACGGCCGTTCAATTCATCCAATTCAACAAGAAAGGCACAGCCTGCTACAACACCACCAAGTTTTTCAATCATTTCGATAGTTGCCTTAACAGTTCCACCTGTTGCCAAGAGATCATCTACAATAAGAACACGTTGACCTGGCTTAATGGCATCCGCATGCATAGTCAAGGTATCAACCCCGTATTCTTTTTCGTAGTCAGCAGAAATGACTTCGCGTGGTAATTTACCTGGTTTACGAACAGGTGCAAAACCAATTCCCAACTCAAAGGCAACCGGACAGCCCACGATAAAACCACGAGCCTCAGGTCCCACGATCATGTCGATTTTCTTGTCAGTAGCATACTGAACAATTTCACGAACAGCATAGCTATAAGCATTTCCATCAGCCATCAAAGGACTAATATCACGGAAAGTAATACCTTCCTTCGGATAATTTTCAATTGTTGCAATGTAATCTTTTAAATTCATCTTTTTCTTTCTTTCAAAGTTTTTTACTCTCTATTATAGCATATTTTTTAAGAAAGAAAAAAGGAAAAGTTAACTTCAATGATTATCTAACGATTTGACGATTTATGACTAGCCATAGCAATAAAGCCCAAGTTCTTTTTATTCTTATCAAACATTTTATACATAGTTAAAAACTGCTTTCTATTCTCCTTTTTACAAGCATTTACACAAATTTTCAACGTTCCTAGCCAACCTTCGTCATAAATCATACCCGATAATTTCATTAATGTCATTTCACCAGTCAATACTTTCACATCACGATAACCTGATTCTATCATCACTTGCTCCCAACCATCTTGAGTTAAAGGACCTACATTTACATGAATTGCTTGCGACAATTCCTGTCTGACAGACTCTTTAGCTTCCTTAAGAAGCACATCATGTGTCAGGAGAAGACCTTCAGGTTTTAAAACCCTTAGATATTCCATTACACATTTTTTCTTAGCTTGATCGGCTTGCATAGTCAGCATAGCTTCATTTATAACAATATCAAAACTAGCATCTTCATAAGGAAGTTTCATTGCATTAGCTCTTTCAAAACTGATTAAATGAGCAACACCTGCCGTTTCAGCAGATTTTTTAGCCACTTCTAAAGCTTGAGCATCCATATCAACAGCAGTTATCTTACAACCAAAACGCTGTGCCAACTCAATTGCTGTAGTTCCCCTATTACACGCAACCTCTAGTATTCTCTTTTCTTTTGAAAATCCTCCTTCTGCAATTAACCAATCTGTGGCACGTTTTCCACCTGGACGTAAGCGTTTTTTCCCCAATTTTGCTAAAAACTTATGACCTGCTTCTGACATTTGAACACCTCTGTTTTTTCTTCATTATAACATAAAATGATATTATCTGACAATTCTAATCTATTATTTGATAAACTAGAATCAAAAGCATACAAGCTGCCATGACTATAGCATAAATCTATTAATCACCTCTCTAGTTCGAATTCAATTGCTCACGTAGTTTACGCATATAGGTTCACTAGTAGATGGTAACCACGGAGTACTTACATCTCAGATGAACGACATGGCTGTTATACTCAAAAAAAGAAAGGACGAAATGTGTCCTTTCTCGAGCTTAGCTTTTCTTCAACCCACTACAGTTGACAAAGAGCCGAAAAAACCTGATGAATCGAATGATTCATCAGGTTTAAACAGATATATTCATTGTAAACAAATCATATCAATTAGAAAGCTTAGTCTTCTTTCTTCTTGCGAGCTACAAGACCAAATCCACTCAATACTCCGAGAAGTCCAAGTGCTGCAAGACGAGCATTGTCTTCTGTACCAGTATTTGGCAATTCACGCTTAGCTTCAGCTTCTTTCACTGCTGTTTCTTGTACTGGTTGTGCTGGAGTAGCCGGTACTTGAGGTTTAGCTGGCTGTTCAGGCATTGCTGGAGTTGCTGGCTCAACTGGTTGACTTGGTTCAACTGGGGTTGGAGTTTGAACTTTTCTGAAGATATGTCTGATACTTCCATTCGGATCCGTCACAGTCTTCACATATTCATAACCTGGAATTGTTCCTGGCTCCTTAGAACCTGGCTCAGATGGTTTCACTGGATTACCATTTTCATCTGTCCAAGTTGTAATATTTTGGTTGCCTGGATTTGGTTGAGGAACAGGTGATGGAGTTGGTACTTTTTCGTAGACATGTTCAACATCTCCGTTTGGAAGTGGTTTAGTTTCCACAAAGCGGTAGCCTGGAATATCTTTCTTAGGTTGTTCGCCTTCTTCTGTTGGAGTATTTGGAATTGGATTTCCATCTTTATCCTTGAAGAATGTTTTCACTTTTTCGTAGATGTGCTCTGTATCTCCATTTGGAAGTGGTTTAGTTTCTACGAAGCGGTAGCCTGGGATATCTTTTTTAGGTTGTTTTCCTTTTTCAGTTGGAACTTTTGGAATTGGATTTCCATCTTTATCCTTGAAGAATGTTTTCACTTGTTCATAGATATGACGAGTATTTCCATGCTCATCAGTGATTGTTTCTTTATATCTATATCCTGGAATATCTACCTTAGGTTGTTCTCCATCTTTACTTGGGAATCCTGGAATTTCTTTACCATTTTCATCTACATAGTCTGTTCCTGGACGAACTGTTGGAGTGTATTTCGCAGAAATATCTTTTCCTGCTTTATCTTTTCTTACAACAGTCACACCTTCTCCAGTTCCTACGTAATCTGCTTCTGGAGTAAATGTTACTTTACCATCTTTATCGATAGTATAAGTTCCTTCTCCGTCAACAACCATCTTAGTTGAACCATCAGAGAATGTTGGTGGTACATCTAAATCTACGTCTCCTGTGAACTCTGGAGTTTCAGATTGAGGAGTATTCTTAGGTCCTTCTGTAGTTTTGTCTACAGTCGCTGTTACTGGTGTTACTGTTGGAGTGTATTTAGCCGTTACTTCTGTTCCGTTCTTATCTACACGTTGTACAGTTACTCCTGTAGCTGTTCCTAGGAATTCTGGTTCTGGTGTGAATGTTACTTCTCCAGTCTTAGGATTAATTTTGTATGTTCCTTCGCCTTCAACTGTTACAGAATCAACTGGATCACCTGTCTTAGGATCGATTAGTTTCGCTGGTTCGTCAGTATTAATTTCAACAGTTTCTTCTTTTCCATTGATTTTCACTGATCCACCATTGAATACTGGTGTTCCTGTTTGTGGTTGACCTTTAGGTCCTACTGATGTCTTATCTTCTCCAGTTGGAGTTACTGGCACTACTTTTGGAGTATACTTAGCTGTTACTGGCGTTCCATTCTTATCTACACGTTGAACTTCTACACCTTCTCCTTTTCCAGTAAATTGTGGTTCTGGTTGGAATTTAACTTTACCATCTTCGATTGTGTATGTTCCTTCTCCAGGAATTACTACTGGTTCATCAGTTGGTTCTCCTGTTTCTGGATCAAGAAGTTTAGGTGCTTTTGTTTCATCAATCTCAACAGTTTTTGGTACACCATTAACCGTTACTGTTCCACCTTTGAATTCTGGTAATCCTGTTTGTGGTTTACCTTGAATATCTTTAGATTTAGCTGGTGTTGCTGTTGGAGTTACACCTTTAACTTTAGGTGTATAGCTTGCTTCTACAGGTGTTCCGTTCGCATCTTTCACTTGAACAGTTACCCCTGTTGCTTGACCAGTAAATTGTGGTTCTGGTGTGAATGTTACTTCTCCAGTCTTAGGATCGATTGTGTATTTTCCTTCATCAGGAATCACTATTGTGGTTTTATCAGTTGGCTTCCCTGTTTCTGGATCGATTAATTTCGCTGGTTGCTCATCAGTAATTGTAATTGCAACATCAGTATTTCCTGGTGTGAATTTTGGTGTTCCATTTTGTTCAGCACCTTGTACATCTTCTGACGTAACGTCTTCTCCTGTTGGTTTAACTGGAGTTACCGTTGGAGTGTATTTAGCTTTTACAGGTGTTCCGTTTGTATCTTCACGTTGAACTTCTACACCTGTAGCTGTTCCTGTAAATTGTGGTTCTGGTTGGAATTTAACTTTACCATCTTCGATTGTGTATGTTCCTTCGCCTTCTACTACAACTTTATCAGTTGGTTGTCCTGTTGTTGGATCAATTAGTTTTGGAGCTTTTGTTTCGTCAATTGGAACAACTTTCTCTTCATCATTAACCGTTACTTTTCCACCTTTGAATTCTGGTAATCCTGTTTGTGCTTTACCTTGAATATCTGTTGTTTCAGCTGGTGTCGCTGTTGGTGTTACAGGTTTAATGTTAGGTGTGTACGTAGTTCTTACTGGAGTTCCATTCATATCTGCTGCTTGAATAGTTACCGGTGGAACTTGTCCTACATATGTTTTGTCTTCTGGTGTGTATACTGCAACTGGATCTTTACCAGGTTCTTTTACAAGAGTATACTTACCAATTACTTTATTTGGATCTTTTGGATCTTTTACAACCACTTCATTAGTTGGTTTTCCATCTTCACCTACTAATGTAACTGAACCTGGATTAATCAGTACTGGATCTGATTTAATTGGATTTCCAACTGGATCTTCTAAATCTGCAGTTCCACCTTTGAATGTAATAGGTTGTTTTTGTGTTGCACCTTGTACATCCGTTGATTCAGCTGGCTTAGCTGTTGGTTTAACCCCTACGATTACTGGAGTATAATCAGCTGTTGCCGGTGTATTGTTTTTATCAACACGTTGAACTGTTACTGGTTGTACTGGCCCTACATATGATTTATCTTCTGGTGTGAATTTCACTACTCCTGTAGTCGGATCTAAAGTATATTTACCGATTACATTTCCTTCTGGATCTTTCGCTGGAAGTTCATTTGAAGGAACAGGTTGCTTCGTTTCTGGGTCAAGTAATGTTGCTGGTTTATCGTAATCGATTGGTACTGCTTCATTACCTGGTTTGAAGTAAGGTTTACCATTTTGTTCTTGACCTTGTACTCCTGTAGTCACATTATCGAATCCTTGTGGTACTACTGGTTTAACAATCGGTGTGTATTTCGCAGTAGCTGGTGTTCCATTGGTATCAACACGTTTTACAGTTACACCTTTAGCTACTCCTGTGAAGTCTTTTTCTGGTTGGAAGTGAACTGTTCCATCTGAATCTACTGTGTATGTTCCTTCTCCTGGTACTACTTTTTCAGTTGTTCCATCTTCAAATGTTGCCGGAACTTTATCATCGATTGGGAATTCATCGTCCCCTGGTGTAAAGACTACTTTACTTTGTTGAGGTTTTCCTTGAAGGTTTGTCGTAGTTTTATCTTGTCCTTCTGGTACTACTGGAGTCACAGTTGGAGTATAAGTTGTTTCTACTTTTGTTCCGTTTTTGTCTGCCGCTGTTACTTTAGCTGGGTCTGGTGTTCCAGTAAAGTCTTTATCTGGTTGGAATGTAATTACTCCAGTTTCTGGATCTAAAGTATAAGTACCTACTTCTTTTCCATCTTTAAGAGCTGGCATTGTTGTGACTTCTGCACCTGTTGGATCTACAAGTTTCACTGTAGATTTATCGATTGGCGCTGTTTCGTCACCTTCTTTGAACATTGTAGTAGCATCTTGAGTTTGTGGTTTACCTTGTTTTCCACTTGTTTCTTTTGGTTCTGCAGTTGGTTCTATCGCTTCCACTTCTGGAGTATAATCCCCACTAGATGTAACTTCAACTTTATTTCCTTCTGAATCTGTTGCTGTTACAGCTACTTTAACATCTACTCCTTTTGCTTTACCTTTGAAGCTTGGTTCTGGAGTGAATGTTACTTTACCATCTTTATCGATTGTATATGTTCCTTCTCCTGGTACTACAACTTTACCTTCTTCATCAGCACCTTCTAGTGAGTACTTCGCTGTAGACCAGTCTACATTTGTGCCATCTGGAGTATTAGTTCCTGTATTTAATTCAGAGAAACGATCTTTTCCTGATTTAGATTCTTGAGGTTGTCCTTGTTTTCCTTTAGTTTCATCATTTGATGGTTTAACACCATATACAGTTGGTGTGTAAGTAGTTGAAGATTCTACTACTACTGGTTGACCATCATCTCCTGTTAACGCTACATTAGCTGAAACTGTTAAAGGTTTAGCCGTACCAATAAATCCTGGAGCTGGTGTGAAGTTTACTTTACCTGTGTTTTCATCAATTTCATAAGTACCTTCATCAGTAGTTACAGAATTTACTTTTTTACCTGATACTGGATCAACTAGTTTGTAGTCAGATACTTCTGCATCATTTGGTAAACCAGTCTTGAATCCTGTTTCCATTGAATCAGTTTGTTCTTGACCTTCTGCACCAGAAGATTTTTCAGGTTTAGAAACCACGATGTAGTAAGTTGTTTCTGCAACTGCATCTTCTGTAACTTCTCCTGAATCTGTTTTTCCTACTGTTGGAGTTGTTACAACACCATTTGAGTCAACAGATCTTACTGTTACTTTATAACTTCCATACTCACCTAATGTATATGCTGCGATTTCTGGGTTTGCTAAGTTTTTCTCAGCTGCTGTTTTCAATGCTTCACGAGCTGTTTCTACAGCTTTTTCAGCTGCAAGAGCTTCATCACGAGCTGATTTCACTTTTGCTTCTACATCAGGTAATGCTGCTGCCGCTTTATCTAATTCTGCTTTTAGTGATGCTTGTTGTTCTTTTGCCGCATTTAATTTCTTCTCAGCTAAATCTCTCGCTGTTGGTGAAATTGTACGAAGATTTAAATCGTCTAAAGCTTTTTGAGCATCTTCTACAATTCTATCTTGACGGTCTACTAATTCTTGAATTTTCGCTAATTCATTATTTGCTCCTTGAGCGTTCGCAATCGCTTCTGCTGCTGCTTTTGTTTTTTCTGCTGCAGTACGTTGTGCTTGAATATATGCTTTTTCTTCTGCTTCTGCTAAATTAAATTCTTTTTTAGCTCCACTTGGTGAAGTTACTGTTAATTTAGTTTTAATTGTCTCAGATTGAGCATCATCTGACTCATCGTCAATTTTATCTTCAAATGCTACATTTGCTTTTGGTGATTTCAATAAGTCTACAGAATTCCCTTGAGTATCTGAATAACTTGTTGAAGTTCCAGTTGGTTTATCATTTTGAATAGAAGCTACGTCTGTTCCTGTTGCTTCACGGAAAGCTACATATCCTTTAAATCCTGAATCTGTAGAAATCTTCCATCCAGCATTTGATTTTTCAGCAGTAACTGTAGACCCATCAGAAGCAGTCCATGTATTTGTTGCTGAATCATAAGTTACAGTAACCGTAACTCCTTTTGTATCAGCTGTTTGCGCTTTTGGTAATGCAGTAACTGTACGAGTTACATCTCCTACGGCTGTTACTTCACCATTCTTACGAATTTCTGCAACTTTTTCTGTTAAAGTAGCTGCTGAAGATGTTGCATTCCATGTACGAGTGAATTCGTATACAATATAGTCAACACTACCATCTGCTTTTGCATCTGTATAAACACGACGTTCTGTTAATGTTGTAGTTCCATCTCCATTGTCTTTTAAGACATATGCGTCTTCATTTGGAAGCGTATATTTACCAGTTGCACTATTAAATGTAGCTGTATATTCTTTATTATTTGCATCTTTCACTTTCACAACTTCACGTTGTAAGTCTGCACGAACTTTATCAGTTGTTGCTTTCGCTACAATACTATCTACTCCAACATATTGTGTAGAGTCTGAAGTAACAGGAATATTAATTTTAGACGCTGCTGTTGCTGAAGCATCTCCTAATTGATCTCCTTCTTTTACAGCTGTATTAGTAGTTCCTGCAGCTACAGTCCATTTACCGTCTTTTACAACTAATTTTGTAACTGTTCCATCTGGCATTGTGATTTCTGCTTTATTAGCACCGTTAGAAACAGATACTGGAACTTTTGTTGCATACGCTTCAACATTAGATACAGTAATTTTTGGAGCTACTGCAATCGTAATATTTTCATGAGCTTCTTGACCATACATATTCCAATCCTGATTTTTCGCATTGGTTGTATTATTATAGTCTTTGGCGTAAACATTTGCTGTATAAATTCCAGCTTCTGACGCTGTTCCTGTAATATTTCCAGTTTTTGGATCATAATTTAATCCTGGTACAACATCATTTATCGAAGTTTTACTTCCCGTAAAATTACCATTTAAGGCTGTGTGGGCTGTGACAGTTTGTGGTCCGTTCTCGGTATTTACTTTAGATCCATCAACTGCAGTAAAAGTTGCTCCATTCGTGCCTCCAGGAGCCGTTTTTGAACCGGCAACAACTTTTTCTCCATTACTTCTGTATACATAACCAGTTCTTTCATCACGACTCATTCCATCGTTATCAACATATTTAATATTATGGTTCACTTCATCTCCAATTGTGACCATTGTAGATTTACCTTTAATTAATGGAGCTGTTGAGTCTTGCCATCCAACCCATCCAGCTGTTAAGTCACGGAAAGTAATATCTTGAGTTTGACCGTCTTTTTCAACAGTGACGATATAACGCATATCATAAACACCATTTTGAAGAGTAGATGCTACGTATCCTTCTACAGTATCTGTTTTTTCATTATATCCCGTACCAGGAACTAAGTTACTTAGTTTGATATCTTTAATTTTATATCCCGCAGCTTCTGCTTCTGGTGATAAAGTGAAACGTTTTTTAGCATCAGTGATATACACGTAGTGATTGCCTTGTTCATATGTGTATCCATAAATTTCTGTCGCTAAATATTCATAAGATCCACCCGCACCCCATATTGTATTCCCATTAGTTTTTCCTGTAGCACGAAGTTTCCCTTTCCATAGAGCAGCTTCACGACCAAGTTTCTGAGCTTCTGTTTTTGATAAAGGAATATCAGTACGACCACTTATCCCTGCTTGTCCACTATTAGCCGCAGGCACATCTGTATTGTCTGATTGATATCCATGAACATAAATTTTATATTTGTCGTTACCGTCTAGTACTTTGTAAGATTTACCAGTCGAACCATCAAACTCGCCATTTTCTTTTCTTAAAGCTGTAGAGTTAGCTGTATAGCCTTCATTAGCTGAAAGAGCAACTCCGTATCTACCATCACGGCCGATTCCTGCGTTTTTCAATTCATTATAAACTGCAAGGATTGATTCGTTAAGGCGTTCCAATTGTGCATCTACTTGCTCTTTTGTAACACTCTTATCAGCAAGAAGAGCCTTAGTTTCAGTAAGAACTGCTTGGTTTTTAGCGACTGCTGCAGTAACTGCTGCCTTGTTTTCTTCTTTGACATCTGCCTTAGCAAGTTCAGTTTCAGCCAATTTGTTAGTTACTTCAGCTTCTGACGATACTTGCGTCAGAGTTGTTGTAGCTACTGAAAGAGCTTTTTCAACTGGAGTTGCAGTTTTTTCTGCTTCAGCTTTTGCTGCTTCTTTTTCAGCTGCTTCTTTCTTATCGAAACCAGCAGTATTTGACTCAGTAACTACAGTACTTAATGCTGATACAGTTGCTGCTTGTGCATCTACATCGGCTTGGCTAGCCTCTGCCTTAGCAAGAGCTGCTTTAGCTGTTGCCAATACTTCCTTAGCTGAATTTACTACTGTAGCATCCGCATATTTTGCAGTTGCAAGTTTAGATTCTAAAGTCGCGATACTTGCTTCCAGTATTGCCTTGTTGACTTTTTTAGCCTCTTCTGCTTTCACTTCAGGTTTTGCTTCTGCAGTTTTTTCAGTTTCTGGTTTTACTTCTGCAGTATTCTGATTATCTTTTTTAGCTGAAGTTGCTGCTACTCCAGTTTCCGCACCTTGTACTTCCGTCGCAGATACTGCGCCGTTACCAAGAAACATCAATCCAGCTGCAATAGCTACTGATGCTGCACCGAAACTATACTTACGAATACCGTAACGAATGTACTTTTCCGTTCGAAAATCTTTCTGCTTGTCCTTCATTTTTGACAAATATCCTCCATAAAATAGTCTGATTATTAGCGATATTAATAGCCAAGATGATACATAAAAAGACCACTTTATATTTTCTAAAATACTTAGAGGACCATCTTTTAGATAGTACCAGCAAACACCATCAATATTCAAAGCCATTTTATCATTTTTAAGTTTTTTTAGCAATAAATATGATAACAAATAAATAATTGTTTAAATTATTACTTATATAGTGACTTTATCTTTATAAAACAAATATTTTTATTGATATTTTATCTTATTTCATACAAATAAAGTCCTTATCCTGATATTGTATAAAATGAAATCTTATTTCTATATTTTATATGTTATTATATTGTTTCATCTGGTAATAATATTTAAATTTACATTATATAAGTATTTATAGCTATATTATATCTATTGTCGATAAAATATAAACTTTATCTTACTTTATATATAATATGGAATTTTAAAATTTAATATATAGATAAAAATAAAAATTCCTCTCTTAAAACTTAAAAGAGGAATTTTTATCATCCACAATTAACATGCATAATTATAATACCATGTTTTCAAATATTTTGCAAGCACTTTTTATTTTGAACCGTCAAATCTCTTATAAATCTTTCGCTTTTTATTTTATTTTTTTAAATCTCATTAAATAATATTTTTATTTGATGAGTTTTTAAACAAACATCCGAATATAACGTACAGTTTTTCACATTCATCTTTCAATTGAATATTTTATGTTTTAGTTATTTTTATAACCTAAATATTATATTTGCGGCCGTTTTATAAGCTTTTGTTAACATTTTTAAGAATCTATACACTTATCTATGCATCTACCATTAATACCTCTAGAAAAAATCGTTCGGATTTTATCCCATAACCTCAACAATTTCAATAATAGAATACAAAACTTTCTCTAAATTTTTTTAATTATTTTTTCTACTAAATCATAAAAGTAAAAACAAATGAAGTCACATCGATTCTTTAGAATCAATAACTAAAGACAAAAAAACGAGCACTTTCGCACTCGTTCTCTGATATAAACTACTGATTAAAGTGAGTTTACGTCAACTTTGATACCAACACCTTGAGTAGTTGTGATAGTCAAGTTTGTTACGTAAGTTCCTTTAGCTGTAGCTGGTTTTGCTTTTTGGATTGTTTCGTTGAAAGCTTTGAAGTTTTCAACCAATTTTTCAGCTTCAAATGATACTTTACCGATGATTGCTTGAACGTTACCTGCACGGTCAGCACGGTAAGTGATTTTACCACCTTTAGACTCTTCAACTGCTTTAGCAACATCCATAGTTACAGTACCAGTTTTAGGGTTTGGCATCAAGTTACGTGGTCCAAGGACACGTCCAAGACGTCCAACAAGAGCCATCATGTCAGGTGTAGCAATAACTACGTCGAAGTCCAACCAACCGTCGTTGATTTTAGCAACAAGGTCATCTTCACCAACAAAGTCTGCACCAGCAGCTTTTGCTTCTTCAGCTTTTGCACCACGTGCGAAAACAAGAACACGTGAAGTTTTACCAGTACCGTTTGGCAATACCATTGCTCCACGGATTTGTTGGTCAGCCTTTTTAACGTCGATGTTCAAGTTGTAAGCAACTTCTACAGTTGCGTCAAATTTTGCAAAGTTAGTTTCTTTTGCAAGTGCTACAGCTTCTTCTACGCTGTATGCTTTTGTGCTGTCGATTTTCTCAAGAGCAGCACGAAGTTGTTTGCTTTTTTTAGCCATTTTCTATTCTCCTTGTAAGTGGTTCAATCGATTTTCATCTCCCACGTCACTTCTCGAAATGATGAAGTCTTGCGGGTTATATTGGGGGTGTTATTGATTAGTCAACAACAGTGAATCCCATAGAACGAGCAGTACCTTCGATCATACGCATTGCAGACTCTACGTTTGCTGCGTTCAAATCTGGCATCTTAGTTTCTGCAATTTCTTGTACTTGCGCACGAGTAACTGTAGCAACTTTAGTTTTGTTAGGTGTACCTGATCCTTTTTCAACACCTGCAGCTTTTTTCAAAAGAACAGCAGCTGGTGGTGTTTTAGTGATGAAAGTAAATGATTTATCTTCGTAAACTGAGATAACAACTGGAATGATCATACCAGCTTGGTCAGCTGTACGAGCGTTGAACTCTTTTGTGAATCCCATGATGTTGATACCAGCTTGACCAAGAGCAGGTCCAACCGGTGGAGCTGGTGTAGCTTTACCAGCAGGGATTTGCAATTTTACAAGTTTTTCGACTTTTTTAGCCATTTTTAAATCCTCCTTTGTGGTTTTGGCGGTAATTAAAGATTTTTACCTCCCACAAGTATGCTTTACACATACTCATCTATTATACACTATTTATCTAGAATTGCAAGAGAAAAGTTTATTTTTAATCGACATAATCTCCGCCTTCAAAGCCGTAGTATTCTTCCAAACTGAGACCACTTGCAGCAATTTCTTTTGCTTCTTTTCCGACATAACGAAGGTGCCATTCTTCAGCCATATAGCCTGTTTCCTTTTCCTTGCCTTTGAGATAACGGACAACAAAACCATAATCAGCCGCATGGTCCAAGAGCCATTGGGCCGCTTTTTCTTCTGTCACCAAATCACCATTTGTCCCAATCACATCAAAGGCTAAACCTGTCTGGTGCTCACTATAGCCAGGTCGGGCAGAGTAACGGTCAGCTGCTGCCTTCCCATCTTGGTTGACATAATCTTGATAGAGCTTGGTCTGAGTTTCATAACTTCTAAAACCACTGTAATGGTCACTGATTGGGAAACCTGCCTCTTGCATAGCTTTGATGAGTTTGAGCAACTCTGCTTTGGCTGTTGGATTTTCCCCTGGATTGTAGTCTTTCGACAATGGATAGTGTTTATTTGCTACGATGATTTCATCGTATTTTCCTTGGATACTATAATAGTTTCCTTTATTGCTAACTTCTGCCTTTTTCTGACTAGAAGCTTGAGATTTGCTGCCTACAGTTCCTTCCGGTTGACTGCTTTGCTCCGTCTTTTGAGTATTTTCTTCAAGTTTCGTTTTTTCTTGCGAACAAGCTGCAAGAGTCAATGCTAGTAAACCAGATAAAATGACATATCTTTTTTTCATTTCTTTCTTCCTCTCTCTTAGGCCAAATGCTTCTCTAATTCATGAGATAAGATTTTAATCATCTCTTCCAGCTCTGGCGATTGTACTTGGCAATCTTCTGCTGCCATTTCTTCCCAGGGCACCCACCAGACTGGGCCACGGCCATTAAGTCCGTGCCCCTTCATATCACCTGCTCTTCGCGGAAAAAGATGCCAATGAGCGTGGGCATCGCCATTTCCTAGAAGTTCAATGTTCATCTTTTCAGCTTTAAACGTTTTGGCAACAGCTTCTTGGACTAAACTCATTTCCTCTAGAAAATGAAGTTTTACAGAAGTCTCCATATGGTGGAGTTCTGTGACATGCTCCTTTGCTAAAAATAAGGTATAGCCCTTGAAGTATTGGTGGTCTCCAATAACTACATATCCTGTTTCTAGTTCTTTGACAAAGTAGGGATTTTCTCCAGCTTTGATGAGTTCGATTCTCTGACAGATTAAGCACATTCTATGATACCTCCTCGCTCTTGAGATAGGCGTCAACCATACGCTCAGTCGCCACTACTGAATCAATGTGGGTGCGCTCATAAGAGTGACTGGACTCGATTCCCGCACCAAGGAGGGCATGCTTGACCTCTGCACCTGCTGACATGGCCGCTGAAGCGTCCGATCCATAAAATGGATAGATATCCAACTTAAATGGAATATCTTGCTCTTTCGCCAAAGCCACCAAATGTTGACGGAAGTCATAGTGATAAGGTCCAGAAGCATCCTTGACACAGATAGACACTGTATATTCGTCTGTTTGCTGGTCATCTCCCATTGCTCCCATATCCACAGCCAGATATTCTACTACCTGAGCAGGAATATTAGAATTAGCCCCATGCCCCACTTCTTCAAAGACTGAAAAAGCAAAATGGGTTGTTACAGGTAACTCAATCTTCTCTTCCATATAAATACGAAGCAGATTAAGCAAAATCGCTGCACTGACCTTATCGTCCAAATGACGAGACTTGATAAAACCTGTCTCTGTCACGACAGTTCGTGGGTCAAAACTGATAAAATCACCGACCTCAATCCCCAAGGCACGAGTTTCTTTTTCATTTGTTACTTTTGCATCCAAACGCACTTCCATATTGTCCTGCGTGCGTTCTGCAGTTCCTGCATCCTTATAGACATGGCAAGATGTTTGGTGGATAAGGATGGTTCCTGATACTGTTTCACCTGTGCTAGCCACATGAACGGTACAGTTTTCACCTTCAATCATGTTCCAAGGAAAGCCACCGATACGATCCAGTTTGAGACGGCCGTCTGGTTTGACAGCACGGATAATGGCCCCCAGCGTATCCACATGGGCAGTCACATAGCGATGCTCTTCATAATTTTGACCTTTGATGGTCACATTGACACCACCCTTGGCTGTGCGAACCGGCTGGTAACCAAAACCTTCTAAAGTCTTGACTAAATAGTCTGAAATCTCACGAGTGAAGCCCGTTGGCGATGCAATAGCTGTCAGTTCTTTGATATATTCTACTGTTTGATTCATTTCTTCACCTCTTTTGCTACCTATTATAACACATTTATCATCGGATAAAAAAAGAAAATCACTCCTGTAGACTTGGCTACAAAAGTGATTTTAATGATTATTCCATTTCAAAAACATCGCTTTCTTGCTTGTTTGGTAGAACCAATGAGAGTAAGATTCCGACAATGGCTGGTACTAACCATGGGAGTGATGCCTTGGCAAAAGGAAGAGCGTTGACAAGGTTTGCAAGAAACTCAACCTTAAACGAGCTTCCTAATACGCTTGCAATGGCAATAGCTGTAACCACAGCAATTGTCAACTGCATACCTGGTTTTGAAAGGGCAACAAATTTGTTGACAATGACAATCATAACGATGGCAATCGTGATTGGGTACAAAATAACCAGTACAGGGATTGAGTACTTGATAATCGCATCAAGACCCAAATTGGCAATGGCAAATCCAATCAAAGTAAAGGCTGTCGCATAAACCTTGTAGCTGATTTGCGGGAAGCGTTCATTAAAGAACTCAGCTGTTGACACAATCAAACCAACAGTTGTTGTGAAGCAGGTTACGGTAACCATAGCTGCCAGGAAGAGTTGAGCTGTTGAGCCAAAAATTTCTTGAGTGGCTTGTGACAAGATGTAAACACCTGGTGTTCCACCCTTCATAGCCTCAGCTGGTACCGGGAAATGATTTCCAAGGAAACCTAAACCGATATAAAGAGCGCTGAAGGCAAGGGCAACAACGATACCAACCACCCAAATAGTTGAAATGTATTCTTTCTTACTTGAGAAACCAAGTTGTTTCAAGGTTTGAACTGCAATCACACTAAAGGCAACTGAGGCAAGGGCGTCCAAAGTATTATAACCTTCTAAGAATCCTGTCCCAAAAGCAGAAGCTTGATAAGCAGCTGAAGCAGCTTGAGGACTTGTTCCACCGTATTTGAAAGCTCCCAGAACAACCAAGATAACAATCAAAATCGCAAAGACTGGCGTTAAAATACGGCCGATACGGTCCAAGATTTTTGATGGATTAAGCGAGATTAAATAAGCCGCTGCAAAATACAGAACCGTAAAGACAATCAAACCAAGACCTTTATTTGCATCCGACAAAAGAGGGCTAATCCCTACTTCGTAAGCTGTTGTAGCTGTACGTGGGATAGCAAAAAATGGACCGATTGACAAGTAAAGAACTGAGAGGTATAGAGTCGCAAACCAAGGCGCTATCTTTGTTGAAATCTCATAGATATATCCTTTAGGATTTAGCGTTCCAATAATAAGAGTCAATACGGCGATACCGACGCCTGAAAAGACAAAACCTGCGATGGCAGGAAGAAAATGTTCTCCAGATAGAGCACCTAGAGAAGGCGGAAAAATCAAGTTTCCCGCACCAAAAAATATTCCAAACAGGAGCAAACCTGTTAGGGCACCTTTTTTAGCCATGAAAATCTCCTTCATATTTATAAAATACTGACCTAGTATATCATGAATAGGAGTATGAAAAAAGCTTCACGAAGTAAATATTGAATGTTTTCAAGATTCTTAAAAATAAGAATTATCTAAAAATAAAATTCTCCTACCGAGATTACACCAAGTAGGAGAAAATTGTAATGTTTAAAGTTCTTCAAAGGCCATCATGCCACCTTGGACATTGATAACCTCATAACCTTGTTCTGATAAGAATTGGCAAGCACGCGCCGATCTCATTCCAGATTTACAAATGACATAATGCAACTGGTTCTTGTCCAACTGATCATAGATATCGGCCAATTGACTCAGAGGAAGATTCTGAGCACCTTCTAAATGAAGAGCTTCAAACTCATCCACTTCTCTCACGTCCACTAAAGAAAGTTGCTCATTTTGGTAAAGCTGGTAAAATGCGTCAAAGGTTATTTCTTTCATTCTTTTTCTCCTAATACTCTTCGAAAATCAAATTCAAACCACGTCAGCGTCGCCTTACCGTACTCAAGTACAGCCTGCGGCTAGCTTCCTAGTTTGCTCTTTGATTTTCATTGACTATAAAATAGTTTTAATTCTTTTTTTCAAATCTGGCACCACTTCTGACTCAAACCAAGTATTTTTAGCCATCCAGATTTGATTTCGCGGCGAGGGGTGAACTAGTGGAAAATAGGTTGGCAAGTAGTTCTGGTAATGTTTTACCCGTTCTGTCACCTTGCCACTGATTTTCTCCTTTAAATAGTAGGCCTGGGCATATTGACCAATCAAAAGGGTCAATTGAATATCTGGTAATTCTTGCAAGAGCTGCGGATGCCATTTTTCAGCAAAGCCAGTTCTCGGTGGTAAATCACCTGACTTGCCATGCCCTGGAAAGTAGAAATCCATAGGCAGAACAGCAAAATATCCTGAATTGTAAAAGGTATCTTCATCCACACCTAGCCAGTCGCGCAAGCGGTCACCACTCTTATCTTTCCAGTAAAGGCCTGCTTCTTGGGTTTTAAGACCAGGCGCTTGACCGATGATATTGATGCGAGCAGTCTTTGGCGCTGCAAAGAGAGGCTCGATGCCACGCTTTGTATAGGTAGCATTCTGCGGATCCGCCATAATGGCTTGCTTGATTCTTTCGATTTGAGACATCTACTTTCCCTCCAAAAAGAAGTCTAAGCATACAATCTCAGACTTCTATCGTTTTATTTGATCAATTCATAAATAGCTTCGGCATAGATTGCTGCAGCTCGGAAGAGATCGTCCAAGGCGATAAATTCATTGGCTTGGTGCATGGTGTCAATTGAGTCTGGGAACATGGCACCGTAGGCAACTCCGCGTTCGAGCAAACGACCAAAGGTTCCACCACCGATAACTTGCTCGTGACCTTTAAGGCCAGTTTGTTTTTCATAGACATTCAACAAGGTTTGCACAAGTGGATCTTCCATTGGCACATAGTGAGGGGTATGCCCGTGCTCAGAAAGGCTAACAGAAGCAACTGACAAGTTTTCAAGGATTGACTTGATTTGCTCTGGGCTTGTTCCTTTTGGATAGCGGATATTAAGGGCAATGGTATTATCAGCACTTGCTTCATCGAAGCGGAAGACACCCGCATTCATAGAAAGGGCACCCATCTTTTCATCCACATGGGCAATCTTGAGATTTTCACCCTCATGGTCGTTCAAGAGAATTTTACCAGCGATGTCAAGGTAGTCTTTAGCTGGTCCTGCAAAGTCAAACTGACTGAGGAAGAGAGCTAGGTAAGTTGCACCATTGACACCTGAAGCAGGCATAGCACCGTGGGCTGATTTACCAATGATCGTCACCTTGTATTGGCCAGCTTCTTCTTGAATTTCTCCTCTGAGTTTGTGTTCTGCAACAAAAGTATCTAGTTTACTTTGCAAGTCAGCTAAGTCACCTGAAACAACTGCTGTTGCTGATTCAGGAACCATGTTTTCACGCAAACCACCTGTGAAGCTGTGAAGACGGGCAACACCTGCATTTTCACCTGCAAAGTGGAGGTATTCCGTGATATTTCCTTTTTCACCATTGATGATAGGGAATTCAGCGTCTGGAGAGAAACCGAAGTCTGGCTTCGCAAGTCCTACGTGCTCGAAGTAGTAGTCCATATCTGCCCAACCTGATTCTTCGTCTGTTCCGACGATGAAACGAACTTTCTTAGAAGTTGGAAGACCCAATTCTTTGATGATTTTCAAACCATAGTAACAAGCTGTTGTAGGACCCTTATCGTCAGAAGCTCCACGCGCATAAAGACGACCGTCTTTGATAGTTGGTGTGTAAGGGTCTGTGTCCCAACCGCTACCAGCAGGCACTACGTCCATGTGGGCAAAGATTCCGAGAACTTCTTCTCCATCACCAAACTCGAAATGTCCTGCGTAGTTGTCAACATTTTTAGTTGGGTAGCCATCGCGGTCTGCAATTTCAAGGAATTTCTCCAAAGCTTTTACCGGCCCAGGTCCAAATGGATGCTCAGCATCAACCTTGCTGTCATCACGTTCAGAGTTGATTTCTAAAAGGCTAAACAAGTCAGCCAAGAGGTCTTCTTTACGTTTTTCTACTTCTGCTGTAAAATCAATTGTTGTCATTTTTTTCTTCTTTCTATCTTTTCTCGATGATTTCATCTACTGGCAAGCGGTAGCTTGGTTCTAATTTTTCGTCTGTGTAACCCACTGTAATCAAGAGTTCTGGGCGGAAGCGGTCTTCGATTTCCAAAACTTCGTTGACTTTTGATTTGTCAAAACCAAGAATCAGATTTGATCCGATTCCTTGGTCTGTAAGAGCCAAAACCAAGTTCATAGCAACCAAACCTGCATTGAGGGCTAGGTAGTCGCTGACTTGTTGCTCACTGTAACGGGCAAATTCAGCAGGCAAATTTTTCATGAAGTATTGTAGTTGTTCTTCTGAGAAATTGTTAGCACCACCAACTCGGGCAATTTTACGGGCACGTTTGGCAAGGTCCGTATCTGTAAACAAGGCAATGGTTACAGGTGCTGATGATACCTGTTCAAAGTTTGAACCGTATGCCAATTTTGCTAGTTCGGCATTTTTCTCCCGAACGACCACAAATTTCCAAGGCTGGCTGTTGTGGGCGCTTGGCGCCAAGGTTGCAATTTCGATAGCCGTACGCACATCTTTTGGATCAACTGGCTTATCAGTGAAATGCTTAGTCGCATGACGTTTTTTATTTAATTCAAGAAATTTCATAATCTATTTCCTTTTCTAATTCTACTGCTTCCATTCTACCATAATTTGAAAGAGGTTGCAGAGATTTTTCGTAGAGACAAACTGGAACAAGGATAAGCAACTGAATGAAGAAAATCATTTAAATCAGGAATCCCCTCATCCAGTTCCAATTAATTTTCAGTTACTTAAAGAAACTAGTCTATCTTATATTCTGACTTTATAGCCTCCAAGAAATTCTTCACATCTTCTACATACCCATGCTTTTCTATTAAGCTTGCTAATAGTTCCAGATTGTGCCCCTGATAGTTGTCTTCTCGTCGTAGCTCTTCATACATTTCGATAAAAGGAAGCCCCTTGAATTTGGCCAACTCCAACTCCGCTTCATAGTCATAAGCAACTTTACGAAATAGGATATTTACCAATTCCCCATCTTCAACTTCTATCACGGCATACTGGGCACGGTGATTTTTTAACGCCTCCCAATTAAAATAGGGCATGCCAATCGACCCTGGATTGATGATTTGTTGCCCTTGACTGCCGTAACGAAGCAACTGCTTGTGGACATGACCATAGACTGCCACGTCCGTTTCCTCATCTAGCAGTTGGTCAAATTTTTCTGTATCATTCCCAACCAACAAGTCACCCCCATAATTTTTGTCAGGTAAATTATGAGAGATAGAAAAGCGCAACCCATCAACCTCTTTCTTTTCCAGCAAAGGCAAGCTTCGTAACCAGACAATCGTTGCAGGATCCATTCGCTCCATCAAAAACTGGGTCATTCGCATTGACTGGATTTCTTGTGGATGTTCCAAACCATATTCACCATCCAAGGCCTCAAGGACACAATCATCCCAATTACCTCGAACACTTGCTGTGATAGGAAGGTCCTTTAGCAGGGCTACCAAATCATTTGCACCTGGACCAGGAAGAAAAATATCTCCCATAAGCCAATATTCACTGGCTCCTTGAGTTTTAGCATCTGCAATCACTGCTTCTAAAGCCGTCGCATTTCCATGAATATCTGATAAAATTGCGATTTTATGTTTCATTGTGGTTTCCTTCCGTTTGGTAATCTACTCTTTCTTCCGCCACTTGAGCTAATTCCACTTCTTCCTGCGGGTTCAATTTTCTTTGCACAGTCTCTGCTACTGCTCTAGGCACTCCAACTTCGACAATCTCATCCACACTGGCTTCCTTGATTTTGGCCAGAGACTTGAAATGCTTCATGAGATTCTGCTTGCGTTTAGGTCCTAGCCCTTCAATTCCATCCAGTTGTGATGAAAAGGAATTTTTGGAGCGCAGTTGGCGGTGGAAAGTAATGGCAAAGCGGTGGACCTCATCTTGAATGCGTTGCAAAAGGAAAAATTCCTGAGAATTGCGAGACAACTCCACCACCTCAAGCGGATCTCCAAAGAGCAATTCATGGGTTTGGTGCTTATCATTCTTTTGCAGACCTGCAATGGGGATATCCAAGCCCAGTTCCTCTTGGATGACTTGCTTGGCGATATTGACTTGACCTTGTCCCCCATCAATCACAATCAAATCTGGAGGAGTCAAACCGTCACGCTGTACTCGACCATAGCGCCTGCGAATGACTTCTCTCATACTGGCATAGTCGTCTGGCCCGACTACGGTTTTGATTTTATACTTACGGTAATCCTTCTTACTTGGTTTGCCATTGACAAAGACTACCATAGCCGAAACAGGGCTGGTACCCATGATATTGGAGTTATCGAAGGACTCGATGCGAACTGGAGTCGGAATTTGGAGCAAACGTCCTAGATTTTCAATAGCTCCTTGTGTCTTTTCGACAGATTTCTCCAGCAGGTTGAATTTCTGCTCTAGGCTGACTCGGGCATTCTTTATAGCCAGATTGACCAGTTGCTTTTTCTCTCCACGCTGGGGTTTGAGAATCTTGGTGTCTACCAAAGCCTTTACAGCTTCTTCGTCAATATCCTGCGGAATCAGCACCTCATTAGGAACTAGGTGAGATTTTTCTTGATAGAATTGTCCCACATAGGTCAAGAAATCCTCATCCGGATCATTATAATAAGGGAAAAGATTGACATCGCGCTCAATAAGCTTACCCTGACGAACAAAGAAAACCTGAACACACATCCAGCCCTTGTCGACATAGTAGCCAAAGACGTCACGGTTTTGGAGATCCTTGGCCATAACCCGTTGCTTGGTCCTAAGAGTCCCAATCGCCTGAATCAGGTCACGGTATTCCGCTGCCCGTTCAAATTCCATACTTTGTGCTGCGGATGCCATCTTACCCTTGAGATCATCGATGATTTTGTCATCCTGCCCTTTTAGGAAATCAGAAACCTCCTGAGCCATAGACTTGAAGTAGGACTCATCCTTCTTACAGATAGTGTGGGCCATACATTGACCGATATGGTAATAAAAACAAACCTTAGAAGGAGGATTGGTACACTTACGAAAAGGGAAAATCCGATCCAGTAGTCGCTTGATTTCATTGGCTGCTCCCACATCTGGATAGGGACCAAAATAGAGACCTCCGTCTTTTTTGACCTGACGGGTGATAATCAAACGAGGATAGCGTTCATTGGTGATTTTGATGAAAGGATAAGACTTATCATCCTTGAGCATGATATTGTACTTGGGCTTGTTTTCCTTAATCAGGTTGATTTCTAAGAGAAGTGCCTCAATATTAGACTCCGTAACGATAAATTCAAAATCCACAATTTCAGACACCAAGGCCTCTGTTTTGGTATCATGACTTCCACGGAAATAAGACCTCACGCGGTTACGCAGATTTTTAGCCTTTCCTACATAGATAATGGTGCCGTTTTTATCCTTGTGAATGTAGCAACCAGGACTGGTTGGCAAGAGCTCTAGTTTTGATTTAATCAAGTTATTCATAGTTCCATTATAGCAAAAAAGTAGGGAAAGATAGTCCCCTACTCATTGGTCTCATATATTTTTCGAAGTCTTGCAACATCCTCTTTCTGGATACCATAAAAGGAACCTGCAGGTTGCATGACAGACTTCTCATCTGTATGGTCCAAGCCAATCGCATGCCCCAACTCATGTTCTGCCGTATGGACAATGCGCTCATAGGAATAGCCATAGTCAGGATTGGACAGATAATAATGATTCAACCGCACCGTTACGGATAAGAATTGCCCTGTCAAGAAATTTGTCTGACTTTCCGCCTCTCCTGCCACAGGAGTGTTTCCGTCGTTCATCTCCGTAGCCAAGATATCTGCCTTGCTGGCTTCAGTGACAATTTCAAAGTTAAAAGCACCCGTTTGATTCCAGTTCTGAATTGCTTCTAAATACGCCTCTTGAAATCCTGAATCCATCTGAGGATCCAGGCAAATACGAGCTAAAGCCTGTGGCCACCTTCCTTCAGAGTGTTGGTGGCTATCTGTCTTGTTCAACTTAGGCAGTTGTCCTGTTTTTTCCCATTGGTCGATACTTTGTTGACCAATTTTTACTGACCGCTCTGCTTGCTTTAGCGCTCCTTGAAAATCACCGTTCAGATACCAGAGAAGTCCAAAAGCAAAAGCACACAAAAGAAAAGCTATCCAAACTAGACGCCAAAACAAACGCCACACAAAAGAAAAGAAAGCCCCTATCAAACGAAAAATCCAGCGCATGTCCCTCCACCTTTCTAGCAAATAAAGTCTATTTTACTAAAACAAGCTGAAAGAAAGCTAAAGAACGACTTTCTTATCTTATCGCCCTAATATTTTTTTGAGTAACTGAATAGCTTTGTATTTTAAAGGCGATGGATGATAACGGAAAGTCCCTACTTTACGTACAATATAGCCATTAAAATTTTGTTTAAAACGCAAAACGCCATCACTACCATCAAAAATCCCTTGAATACCTAGGAAGTTGTATTGATGGATATTTCGTTGCATTGTCTGCTTCATCGCATGATATTGAAGTAAAAATGGAGCTGAAAACTTCTGATACTCTGCGTACGACCCCCCAAACAAGTACGTTGCCTCTGTATTTGTGTAGATTATTAAAGCACAAGCCAGAGCAACATTGCCAGACTCACTATCCAAACTAGTTAGAAAATCTTTTTTCTTTTGCAAAGCTTGGTATTGCTGGTGAAATTGTTTCGACTTCTTGTCAAGAATAGCCATCTTCACATTTAAAGCATCTATAGACTGTTGTGGATTGACTTCAGCAATTAGGAAATCCGCCTTATCTCCAAACATATCATACAATTTCATGTAATAATCTAAATTCTTATCCTCAAAACCTTGTCTTTTACCTGTTTCTTCGATAATTTTTTTGAATATTGGAATTTCTTCCCGTTCTGCATTGCGAATAAGAATATTAAAATCAAAAGCTGATTGAATGTTGCGAATACTATTTTTATTAAAGGATTTCAATAAGGAAACAGCATCATAATCTTGCAAATCTTTGATGTAATGCCAGCTGACTTCTCCACCTGGATAACCTCTTGTCAATCCATCAAATTGATAACCTAAATCAGTCAAACCTTGAATAATACTTTTTTTCTCAGCATCTATTGGATTACCTTCACTATCAAAAGTTTGATAAGTTTCATAAGGTTTTACAAGCAACTCTAATACACCATTTTGCTTGGCATATTCTTTTAACTCCGCATAAAAAACTGGAAGAGCATCTTGTTGGGTATAAATCGGACCCGAATTGAGCTCCATATGCAGACCACCCAGCATGGGCAAGCTATAAACCAGAGCTGCAACTTGAATTTCTCCTTCTTGTTTCAAAGCAAGATAAACAATTCGAGCCCCTCTTTTTTCTAACAAGTCCCCCATCTGAACAGATTGCATAAAGGAACGAGAAGAAACCTGACCAGAATAAGCCTGAAACTCTTCTTTCGTGAGTGTAATTAGTGCCATATACTTACTTTCTATGTTTTTTTCTTAATGTTTTACGGAAATCAAGAGCAAGTCTTAACAGAGGATAGAGAGGATGGGTAGGCATTGTAAATTCACCCAAGTATTCTTCAATCGTTGGATTAAAATTAGCTTTAAAACGATAGAGTCCACCATCTAAAGCATTCTCGACGCCTCCTAAATTTTGCCATAAAATGCCACGTTCAAAGGAATATCGAGCTGTCTCATACCAAGTCAAAATAGGGGCTTTATATCGTTTAAAATCTTCATCCATTCCTGCGTATAGATTGATAGAAGTTTGTCCGAATTCTAAAGTCAGGGTAGCCGCTAAAGGAACTCTCGCTTGACCTGCATCCATATATTCCTGCAGGAAAGTCAATTCCTCTAACAAACGTTCTTTTTCCTTCTTCTGCGCTTCTACTTTTGAAGTTCGAGTCGACTCAGTAAAGGTCTCTTCCAAGGCTCTGTTTTTCGCTAACTGTTCTTCTAATTCTTGCGAACGTTTAGAAACATCCAAGGTTGCCAAGGTGATATAGGCCTTGTCCTTAAAATTATCTAACAACTTTTTATAATAGGCTTCATTCCTCAAATGAATCTCTTTCCGCTTCTCGGTTTTTTTCATCAAAAAGGAAAAAGACTCCAATAATTCAGTTCCACCAAATTGAATCTCTACCCCCTTATTCCGTGCTGTTCGAATAGCCTGTTTTGTTGACTTGGAAAGTTTATCTTCTTCAAAATTTTCCTTGTATATTTTCGCCTGAATACGAGGTTGAATGGTGTCTCCCATTTCCTCTGTTTTTCCTGACCACCTTACTCCCATTTGTTGCAAACTATCAATAATAGCCAGATTTTCAGGAAATTCTGTTTTTTCCTGATTAATTAAACTTTGAGACAGGCAAATACTTGGGTCAAAAGTCACAAAAATAGCTCTCTTACTGCGAGCATAAGACTTAATGGACTGAATGACAAAACTCAAGAGTTCTGTATCTCCATAATCCAATATGGGTCCTCTTGGGACGTAAAACATTTTATAGCCTAGCGGAAGAGTTCTAATCAAAATACTAGCTGTCGCCAGTAATTTTTCTTCCCTGTAAACACCAAACTTCTCATGTTGCCAATCAGACTTAACTTCTTCCCAAGCACTACTTTGTAATACATTGCCTAATTCATGGTCTTTGACAAACTGATCATATTCTAATGCGGGAATGCCAATTTGATAACGGTACATTTCCTACTATCTTTCATCCAGTATCTTATTACTATTCTACTACTTTCGCTTGAAAAGTCTAGTGAAAACATATTTTATTTTAGTTCTACTCCCCCTATGCTGAAGTTCAAACTAAGTCAATCTCTCTTCTAATTTGAAATCAATCGGTAGGGTTGCTAAGAACCGTTCCAATTGTTTTTCCCAGTAGTACCACTCGTGAGTTCCAGCACTATGCCTATAGGTCACATTAAAGCCCAGTTTTTTGAGATTTTTCACTGCGAGATTATTGGCTTCGTACAAGAAATCCTGCTCGCCACACCAAGCCCACAGCTTGGTCTTTTTATCCGATTTTTTAGCCAGACTTTCAAGCGAATAGGGACTAGTTGTCCAATCTTTAATCTCTCCAAAAACACCTCTCCAGTAAGCTGGTGTCCCCAGATTTTGGCTTTCAGGAGAAAAATCTTGAAAACTAAGGGCGCCTGAAAAGCTAGCTGCACGAGAGAAACGATTTGTAGCAAGAGCCAGTTTAAAACAGCCGTAACCTCCCATAGATAGACCAGCGATAAAGGTCTTTTCACGCTTGCTGGTCATATTAGGGAAGAAGCGTTTCAAAACCTGTGGCAATTCTTCTGCTAGAGCTGTGTAATAGTCAAAACCATACTGGGTATCGGTGTACCAACCATTGCTGGTATTAGGCATGACAACGATGAGATTGGTTCCTCGAAGCAAGCGTTCTACATTGGTCCGCTTGAGCCAGCTATTATGGTTGCCAGACATCCCGTGCAAGAGGTACAAGACGGGAATATCTTTACAATCTGGTTCTTCCACTCGATTGGCATCGGGGTAAAGAACATTCACTCCCCACTCCATATCCAAAACTTGTGAGTAATACTCAATTTTCATTACTGCCATGATTTTCTCCTTCTATTTTCCGATAAGAAAAAGCCGAAATTCGACTTTCTCTCTATTTATTTCAAAGATTATTTTGCTTCCATGACTACTGGTAAAATAGCTGGACGACGCTTGGTTTGATCAAATAGGTACTTGGTCAGATTATCACGAACCTTCCCTTTAAGATCTGCCCAGTCAAAGTCATCTCCTTGCAGATAGTCTTCTACCGTTTGGTTAATCAATTCTGAACTTTCACGGAGAATATCGCGACTCTTCTTGAGATAAACAAATCCGCGCGTATGAACACGAGCCTTGGCTACAATTTTCTTCTCACGACGGTTAACGGTAATTGCGACGATGAAAATACCATCCTCTGACAAAACCTTACGGTCACGAAGAACCACATTTCCAACATCACCAATGGCATTTCCATCAATCAAGACATCTCCTGCTGAAACTGCTCCAGCTGGGACAAAGTCACCATTCTCATAAGCCATACTAGTTCCCTTTTTAGGGATAAAAATGCGTTCCGGTAGCATCCCGACCGCCATAGCAGCCTTAGCATGGGCATCCAACTCACGGTATTCCCCTTGAATTGGGAAGAGATACTTAGGTTGCAAGAGATTAATCATCAACTGCAAATCACGCGCATTCCCATGTCCTGACACACGCAAGCTTTGAGTGATCAGTTTGACAACCCCGCCAGCTTGATAAATCATGTTTTCCACACGTGCCATGACAGCTTCTTTGGCGATAGACGGTGTCGTTACAATATAGATCAGGTCACCGTCCTTGATTTCCACATAACGGTGGCGACCAATCGACATCTTGCGAAGACCATTGATAGGCTCACCCATACGGCCTGTTTCAAGGATAATCAGCTCATGGTCTTCAAAACGAGACATGTCTTTTGGCTTAATCAAAAGACTCTCGTTAGCTAGAGACAATTTCTTAAGACGAATAGCCGTGCGGACGATATTTTCAATATCAAATCCTGTCAAGACCACACGGCGACCTGTTGCATCCGCAGCGTCAAACACCTGCTGGATACGAGAGAGGTTGCTAGCTACTGCTGCAACAATGATACGACCATCCCAATCTGCAATGGTTTGAGTGATCTCGTCCCCAACCTCACTTTCACTAGCCACTTGGATATTACTGTCTGCATTGGCTGAATCGCTAAGAAGCGCTAGAACTCCGTCACGACCAATTTCTGCCAAACGAGCGAAGTCTGTCGCGTAGGATTCACTAGCTGTCTGGTCAAATTTGAAGTCACCTGTATAAACGATGCTCCCTTCAGCTGTCTTCAAGACAACACCCAGACTTTCTGGAATAGAGTGAGTTGTACGGAAGAAGGACACCACAGTTCCTCCAAAATCAATCTCCGTATCCTCATCGATGACATGGAAATCATTGAATTTCTTAACTGTGTCATTCCCTTTGACAAAGAGTTTTGCCAACTCAATGGTCAACTCAGAGCCAAATACAGGTACCTTGGCTTCAGCCAAGAGATAAGGCAGAGCACCAATGGCATCCGCATGCCCGTGGGTCAAGAAAACCCCTGCGATACGGTCGCTATTTTCAAAAAGGTAGTCCATGTTTGGAATGACTACATCCACCCCTAGTTGTTCATTTTCAGGGTATTTTAGACCTGCATCCAAAACGAAAATAGATCCATCGATTTCAGCGATATACATATTTTTCCCGTTTTCACGTACACCACCAAGTGTTGTTAAACTGATATTACTCATTTTTCCTCCGAAAGCTTAATTTATCTTGATTATAGGGTTGGTTACCCTCTTATTCTAAAAGCACTACTTTTAGCCGAATCTTTTCCTACCATTATACCATTTTTTTGATGATTTTCAAAATGAAGATTTGTTTTCAAAAAAGAGCTGGTTTCCCAACTCTTTCCTATGATCTACTCTTTTTCCATTAAAAAGTCATAAATTTCTTGCACAGTTCCTAGTGCCATCATTTCTTGGTCTTTGACGGTTTGTTTGAGATTTTGGTAAATTTGACTTTCTCCTATCTCTCGCTTTGGTGCCTCTTTATTGACTGTCATGACACCATCTTTGATTGTCACAAAGCCTAGCTCTTCAAATACTTGAATCATCTTGACCAGCAAGATTTGTTGGATATTGAGATAAGTAGCCAAATCCTTCAGCTTGTAGCGAATATCAAACTCTGGGAACTGGTAGATAGTCTTGTACAATTTGGCAAACTGTTCTCTAGTCCCATACCCTGTCAGATAGTAGGCCTTATCAATATCATTCTTGAAATAGACAGCAGAGAAATTTTGTTCCTGAAAAATGGTCTTCAGCTGAGTAATATCCTCAGGAACGGTTTTTACGATAACAGCTTCACTATCCGCCAGATTTGGCAGTTCTCCAGCAAAATCCAAGACTGGAACTCCTTCTGGCAAGACTGCATTCTTCCCACGGATGTTAAAAAGTTGAACACCCTCCACACGCGCATCCACCATCATCAACTGGAGGGCAGTTTGGCCATTCCATTGGTTGACAGACAATTTGACTGCCAGCTCTAGATTCTTGGTTTGAGAAAACTCTGTCGCCCATCTGCCTTGGCCAAAGGCTACCACTTCAAAACTCGCCTCACCTTTGGAAATTTTCAGCTTGAGATGGGCATTACCTGCCCCCATAGTACGGGCACTTTCGACCTGAAAATCCTTGATATAAAAGATAGGTTTCTGATTGTCCATGCCAAAAGGTGCCAAACGTTCAAAACTTTTGACCGTTTCCAAGCTAAGTGTCTCCAAATCCAGTTCTTCATCTAGATTTAACTTGTTCTTGCCACCAGCATCCGCGCCTTTTTCACGGACATAATCTTCCAAAACCTGAGATAAATCTGAGAGTTTCTCCACTTCCAGCGTCATTCCAGCCGCACCAGCATGGCCGCCAAATGCGATGAAGAGGTCTCGATGAGGATCCAGAGCCTCAAAAATATCGACCGCTTCCACACTACGAGCACTGCCCTTAGCACGACCGTCTTCTATATTGAGAACAATGACTGTCTGTCCCAATTCTTCCAACAAACGACCAGCTACGATTCCTAAAACCCCAGGATTCCAGCCTTCCTTAGCCAAGACTTGGACCTTCTTCTCAGGGTCCACCATGGTCTTAGCTTCTTCATAGATAGACTGGACGATTTCCTTGCGCTCTTCGTTTTTCTGGTGAATCATAAGGGAAATCTCGTGAGCTTCCTCGTCGTCAAACCCAGTCAGCAAATCAATGGCAGGATTAGGATCGTCCAAGCGACCCAAGGCATTCAAACGAGGGGCAATCTGGAAACCAATCGTTTCTTCTGTCACTTCATTGGCAGCAATCCCAGCCATGTCTAGCATTTCTTGTAGACCAATACGCTGAGTGTGTCCCGACATTTCCAAACCATATTGCACCAAGATACGGTTTTCATCCGTCAGGCTTACCATATCCGCAATAGTTCCGATAGCAACCAAATCAAGCAATTCCACTTGTACTTCCTCTAAAAGGGCACAAGCCAGCTTAAAAGCTACTCCACAACCAGCCAAATATTTGAAAGGATAGTCCGCATCCGGATGTTCAGGATGGACAATAGCATAGGCATCTGGTAAGGTTTCAGGCATAGAATGATGGTCGGTCACAATGACATCTACTCCCATAGACTGGGCCAATTCAATAGCCTCGTGACCCGCAACTCCATTGTCCACCGTCACAATCAAGGAAATCCCTTCTTGCTCGATAAAGTATTTATAAACACTAGCATTTGGACCATAGCCATCAGTAAAACGATTGGGCAGATAAACCCGGCACTCAGCGCCAAGCTGTTCCAAACTTTCCTTCACAATCGAAGCTGAAGTCATGCCATCCGCATCGTAATCTCCATAAATGAGGATATTTTCCCCTTCTTCAATAGCCTGACGAATCCGTCCCACTGCCTTATCCATATCATGGAGTAGATAAGGGTCATGCAAGTCCTCCAAGGAAGGTTCTAAAAACTTCTTCAGACTCTCTTGGTCCTGAATCCCTCTCTCAAATAGTAACCGAGCCACCTCAGGACCCAATCCAGCCTTCTTGGCTATCTTTGTAAAATCCGCATCTTCTACTTGCGGGGCAAACTGCCATTCATAAGTAGGTGTTATCAAAAAGACATCCACTCTTTCTAAGAATTCTATCGTTTCATTATAACATGATTTAAGCTTTTTCTCTATCCAGATTGCTTTTTTATAAAATTTTAGTGAATTTTTAAGATATGATTTGACAAGACAAATCTTTTGGTGTAGAATCATGTTATAAAATCTAACACAAAGGAGATTCCTTATGGCTTTAGTAGAATTTGAACACGTCGAAAAATATTACGGGGACTACCACGCGCTCCGCGACATCAATCTCCGTTTTGAAAAAGGGCAAGTCGTTGTACTCCTAGGCCCTTCTGGTTCAGGGAAGTCCACTCTAATCCGTACCATCAATGGTTTGGAGGCTGTAGACAAAGGAAGTCTTCTAGTAAATGGTCACCAAATTGCTGGTGCCAGCCAGAAAGATTTAGTACCGCTTCGCAAGGAAGTCGGTATGGTTTTCCAGCATTTCAACCTCTACCCACACAAAACAGTGTTAGAAAACGTAACACTTGCACCCATAAAAGTTCTAGGAATTGATAAAAAAGAAGCTGAAAAGACAGCCCAAAAATATCTGGAATTTGTTAATATGTGGGACAAGAAAGATTCTTATCCAGCCATGCTGTCTGGTGGACAAAAACAACGAATTGCCATCGCACGTGGCCTCGCTATGCATCCAGAACTCCTCCTCTTCGATGAACCAACATCTGCCCTTGACCCTGAAACCATCGGTGATGTTCTGGCAGTTATGCAAAAATTGGCCCACGATGGTATGAATATGATTGTCGTGACCCATGAAATGGGCTTCGCCCGTGAAGTTGCTGACCGCATCATCTTTATGGCTGACGGAGAAGTTTTGGTGGATACGACCGATGTCGATGACTTTTTCGACAATCCAAGCGAACCTCGTGCCCAACAATTCCTCAGCAAAATCATCAACCACGAAAGTGACAAAGTCAAATAAGGAGGCGCCTATGAAAAAGAAATTCTTTTTATCCGCATTAGTGATTAGCCTTTTCGGCCTTGCTGCTGCAAAACCAGTTCAGGCTGATACCAGTGTCGCAGACATTCAAAAGAGAGGCGAGCTGGTTGTTGGTGTGAAACAAGACGTTCCCAATTTCGGTTACAAGGATCCCAAGACAGGGACCTATTCTGGTATCGAAACGGACTTGGCCAAGATGGTAGCTGATGAACTCAAGGTCAAGATTCGCTATGTGCCGGTTACAGCACAAACCCGTGGCCCCCTTCTAGATAACGAACAGGTCGATATGGATATCGCGACCTTTACCATCACAGATGAACGCAAAAAACTCTACAACTTCACCAGCCCTTACTACACAGATGCCTCTGGCTTTTTGGTCAATAAATCTGCCAAAATCAAAAGCATCGAGGACCTAAACGGCAAAACCATCGGAGTTGCCCAAGGTTCCATTACTCAACGTCTGATTACCGAACTGGGTAAAAAGAAAGGCTTGACCTTTAAATTCGTCGAACTTGGTTCCTACCCAGAATTGATTACTTCCCTACATGCTCACCGTATTGATGCCTTTTCCGTTGACCGTTCTATCCTATCTGGTTACATCAGTAAACGGACAGAATTGCTTGATGATAGTTTCAAGCCATCTGACTACGGTATCGTTACCAAGAAATCAAATAAAGAGCTCAACGACTATCTCGATAACTTGGTCACCAAATGGAGCAAGGACGGCAGTTTACAAAAACTTTATGACCGTTACAAGCTCAAACCATCTAGCCATTCCGCAGAATAAGGAGGACACCCCATGACAGATTTATCATCTTGGACAGCCTATTTTCAGGATTTTGGACAATTTTTCAATGGTTTCCTCTTCACCCTTGCCCTAGCAATTGGATCCTTTATCCTCGCCATGGTTTTGGGCATCTTCTTCGGAGCTATGTCAACCAGTAAACGTCCAATTTTGCGCATTTTAGCTCGTATCTTTGTCGAGTTTTACCAAAACACTCCCCTCTTGGTACAGTTTGTTATCGTTTTTTATGGTTTGCCTCTTATTAGTGACCATATCATCATGATTCCGATTTATTGGACGGCTGTACTCTGCGTGGGACTCTATCACGGTGCCTATATCGCTGAGGTAATTCGTTCAGGAATTCAGTCTATTCCTAGCGGTCAGATGGAGGCTGCCTTGTCGCAAGGTTTTACCTATATCAGTGCTATGCGTTTGATTATCTTGCCTCAGGCCTTTCGTATCATTCTCCCTCCTTTGACCAACCAAATTGTTAACCTCATCAAAAACACTTCTACAGTCGCTATTATCTCTGGAGTGGACTTGATGTTTGTGACCAAGTCTTGGTCGGCACTTAACGGAAACTACATTCCAGCATTTTTAGGTGCTGCCCTTCTCTACTTTTCTCTTTGCTTTCCTGTTGCCCAGTTTGGTCGCAAGATGGAGCAAGCCAACAAAAAAGCCTATTCACTTTAGGAGGTTACTATGGAATCCATTTTAGAAGTTTTGACCCCAGATAACCTAGTATTTATCTTTAAAGGATTTGGCTTGACCCTCTACATTTCTCTGATTGCCATCGTCCTCGCTACACTTATCGGTACAGTTCTAGCAGTCATGAGAAATGGGAAAAATCCTATCTTGCGCATCATTTCCAGCATTTACATCGAGTTTGTGCGTAACGTTCCCAACCTCCTCTGGATTTTCACCATCTTTTTGGTTTTCAAGATGAAATCCACACCAGCAGGAATCACTGCATTTACCCTCTTTACCTCAGCAGCCTTGGCTGAGATTATCCGAGGCGGTCTCAATGCCGTGGACAAGGGACAGTACGAAGCAGGAATGTCGCAAGGATTTACCTCAGCCCAAATCCTCTACCACATCATTCTCCCGCAAGCCATTCGCAAAATGTTGCCAGCCATCATTTCTCAGTTTGTAACCGTAATTAAGGATACCAGTCTTCTCTACTCTGTTATCGCCCTACAAGAACTCTTTGGAGCAAGCCAAATTCTCATGGGCCGTTATTTCGAACCAGAGCAGGTCTTCAGTCTTTACATCCTGATTGCCCTCATCTACTTCAGCTTTAACCTAGCCATTTCTAGCCTGTCTCATATGCTAGCAAAACGCTGGCAACAAGCTGCAGAATAATAAATTAGCTCTCCAGTTCAATTGGAGAGTTTTTTGATGAGAGTAGATATTTATAGAACTCAATTTGACACCATACTTTTTCTATGATAAAATGTAACAATTTTGTTTACAACAAATCAAAATCTAAATGAAATGGAATTTTCTATGAAATCAATCAAAGGAATACTCTTTATCATAGCTAGTTTTATCTTGACTCTTTTTGCTTGGATGAACACTTCTCCCCAATTCACTATTCCAGGACTAGCTTTAACAAGCCTATCTCTGACTTTTATCCTAGCCACTCGTCTCCCCCCTACTAGAAAGCTGGTTTCACGGTTTGGAGAAGGTCTACACTGTCCACAAATTCACAGCCTTTCTCTCCATCATCCTACTAATCTTTCATAACTTTAGTATGGGCGGTTTGTGGGGCTCTCGTTTAGCTGCTCAGTTTGGCAACCTTGCCATCTATATTTTGTCAGTATCATCCTTGTCGCCTATTTAGGCAAATACATCCAATACGAAGCTTGGAGATGGATTCACCGTCTGGTTTATCTAGCCTACATTTTCGGACTCTTTCACGTCTACATGATGATGGGCAATCGTCTCCTTACATTTAATCTTCTAAGTTTTCTTGTTGGTAACTATGCCATTTTAGGCTTACTAGCTGGTTTTTACATCATCTTCCTTTATCAAAAGATTTCCTTCCCCTATCTAGGGAAAATTACCAATCTCAAACGCTTAAATCACGATACTAGAGAAATTCAAATCCATCTTAGCAGACCTTTCAACTATCAATCAGGACAATTTGCCTTCCTAAAGATTTTTCAAGAAGGTTTTGAAAGTGCTCCGCATCCCTTTTCTATCTCAGGAGGTCATGGTCAAACGCTTTACTTTACTGTCAAAAATTCAGGTGACCCTACCAAGAATATCTATGACAATCTTCAAGTCGGTAGCAAAGTAACCGTTGACAGAGCTTACGGACACATGATTATAGAAGAAGGACGAGAAAATCAGGTTTGGATTGCTGGAGGTATTGGGATCACCCCCTTCATCTCTTACATCCGTGAACATCCTATTTTAGATAAACAGGTTCACTTCTACTATAGCTTCCGTGAAGATGAAAATGCAGTCTATCTAGATTTGCTCCGTGACTATGCTCAGAAAAATCCTAATTTTGAACTCCATCTAGTAGACAGTAGGAAAGACGGCTATCTTAATTTTGAGCAAGAAGAAGTGCCCGAACATGCAAGCGTCTATATGTGTGGTCCTCTTTCTATGATGAAGTCACTTGCCAAACAGATTAAGAAACAAAATCCAAAAACAGAGCTTATTTACGAAGGATTCAAGTTTAAATAACCACTCATACTCTCCTGGAATTTCCCAGGAGTTTTTTCTACGCAATCTCAAAAAACACTGCCAGATTTCTAGCAGTGTTTTGAGTTTTATTTATCTTAGTAAACTGTTTTTTCAGTTTCTACATCGAAGAAGTGTGCTTTGTTCAAGTCAAATCCAAGTTCAACTGTTGCACCTGTTTGCAAATAGTCACGAGCATCAACTTTGGCAACAAATTCATCTTTACCAACTTGGCAGTAAAGGTGAGATTCTGAACCAAGCAACTCTGATACAGAGATAGTAGCTTTCACAACTGATTCTGGGAATGTTTCAAGGAAAGCAGGTTCTGCATTCACATCTTCTGGACGGATACCGAAGATCAATTCTTTACCTTCGTAGCCTTTTTCACGGAGAACTTTCAAAGCGCCTTCTGGCACTTTCAAACGGAAACCGTCTGAAACAATTTCGCTACCAACTAATTTCACATTAATAAAGTTCATAGCTGGGCTTCCAATGAATCCTGCAACGAATTTGTTAACTGGGTTTTTGTAAACTTCTTGAGGAGAACCGATTTGTTCTACACGTCCGATAGTACCTGTACCAGCAGGGTTCTTAGTTGCTGACATGATAACGATACGGTCTGCAAGTGTCATCGCTTCTGTTTGGTCGTGAGTTACGTAGATAGTTGTAGCTCCGATACGACGGTGGATTTTCGCAATTTCAGCACGCATAGATACACGAAGTTTTGCATCCAAGTTTGACAAAGGTTCGTCCATCAAGAACACTTTTGCATCACGTACGATGGCACGACCCATGGCAACACGTTGACGTTGACCACCTGAAAGGTCAGCAGGTTTACGTTCCAAGAATTCTTTCAATCCAAGGATTTCAGCTGCTTCTTGCACACGTTTGTCGATGTCTTCCTTGCTATATTTACGCAATTTCAAACCGAAAGCCATGTTATCGTATACAGTCATGTGTGGGTAAAGAGCGTAGTTTTGGAATACCATGGCAATGTCACGGTCTTTTGGAGCTACGTCGTTAACAACCACGCCATCGATAGATGCAGTACCTTCTGTGATATCTTCAAGACCAGCAATCATACGAAGAGTTGTTGATTTACCACATCCTGAAGGACCTACGAAAACGATAAATTCTTTGTCTTTAATGTCCAAGTTGAAGTCTTCAACTGAATAGTGTTCGCTGTTTGGATATTTTTTGTAAATATTTTTAAGATTCAATTCTACCATGAGGTGAACTCCTTTTGTCTTTTGATAGTTTTATTATAGATGAAAACGCTTTACTTTTCTATGGCAAGGTGACCAAAAAAATAAAAAAGTTCTGTGCAACTTGCACAAAACTTTAGAGAATATCTGGTAAAATCAATTGATAACACAGGGTTAGGTCGGTCAATTCCTTCAACTGAAGGCCTGTCAATTCTTCCCATTTATCAATCTTGTATTGGAGAGAATTGCGGTGCAGATAGAGCTGCTGGGCTGTTTTAGTGAGAACGGCACTATTTTCCCAAAGGGAGAGAATGATTTCCTGAATCTGATCCTGATCCAAAATCATCTGGTGTAGACATTCCTTGATTGCCTTCAAGTCCACGAGTCTTTCTCCCATACTCCAAAGATAGAGCTGAGAAAAAGTATAAACACCTTGGTGACCCTGACGCCACCAAGTCTTGAACAAATCCCGCTCCGCTTTGATTAAGTCTGATAGGGCTTGATTTCCTGTCTGAGACCAAACCTGTCCTAACATGATAGAGAGACGCAGTCCAAAGTCATACTCAACCGCTTCAATCGTATCACTTAAAATAGCTCGTACAGAAGTGTATTTATCTTGTTGAAGTACGAAAACATAATCCTGAGCTCCGACCTGAATCACCGTCTGACAGTTGGGAAAAAGAGTCCGCATCATATCTAGCCAAGAAGCTAGATTTTCCTGCTGAAAATAGGAAAGATGACAATAAACCAACTGAATCTTTTTAAAAGTTTTCGGCGCCTGTCCCTTCCCCTCAATCAGATAGGGATACCAAGGATTGAGCGAAATAGTTTGCTCCTGTTTGGTTAAGAGAGCCACCAGTTGTTTTTCACGTTCGCTAAGACTAGCTTCCTCCAGCAAAATCCACTGGTGAGAAGCTAAAGGGAGAGTGAGAAAGCCCTCTTTCTCTACTGGTTGGTCTGAAATCTGAGCTTCAGGAAACCAGTCTTGTAGTTCTTTTGCCATCATGCCCTAGCCCTCCACTTTTTGGATACACCAGGAAATCAAGCTCTCAAGACGTTCCAGATTTTCAGTCATATGGAGATAGCCCATCACTGCTTCAAAACCTGTGGACATACGGTAAGTTACCACATCAGCATTTTTGGCCTTGGTGTGGCTATTGGTATTGCGACCACGTTTGTAGATTTCTTCTTCTTTTTCCGTCAGGACATGCTCCTCCAACATAAGAGAAATCAGGCGAGCCTGAGCTTTAGCCGACACATACTTGGTCGCTTCTTGGTGGAGTTTATTGGGTTTGGTCATGCCTTTGAGGATGAGGTGACGACGAATATACATAGAATACACCGCATCTCCTTCAAAGGCTAGCGCAATCCCGTTAATGAGATTGACATCAATCACGTGTCCACCTCACTCCATCTTTGGTGTCAAGGAGCTTAATTCCTTGAGTAGCCAATTGGTCACGGATCTGGTCCGCTGTCGCAAAGTCACGATTGGCACGCGCTTCTTGGCGTTTTTGGATCAAGTCTTCAATATCTGCATCCAAAACTTCCTCAATAAAGACAATTCCAAAGACTTCTAACATATCCGCAAGAGCTTCCTTAACACTTGCATCATAATTGCCAGAGTTAATCCACTTGGCCATTTCAAAGACAACTGTGATACCATTAGCAGCGTTGAAATCCTCATCCATAGCTGCTACAAACTTATCTTTAAAGGCTTGTAACTCTTGAGCATCTACAGTTCCAGTAAATGGTTGCTCATAGGTGTTTTTCAGATACTTGAGATTAGTCTCTGCATCCCGCACTGCCTTTTCCGTAAAATTGATAGGCTTGCGGTAATGCTGAGTCGCAAAGAAGAAACGAAGCACTTGACCATCAAGAGTTTTGAGGGCATCATGAACAGTGATAAAGTTCCCCAAAGACTTAGACATCTTGACATTATCGATATTGACAAAGCCATTATGCATCCAGTAGTTAGCAAAGGTCTTACCTGTTTTGGCTTCTGACTGGGCAATTTCATTGGTATGATGAGGAAACTCGAGGTCGGCTCCGCCACCGTGGATATCGATGGTATCGCCCAAAATCTCTGTTGACATGACCGAACACTCAATATGCCAGCCCGGACGACCAGGTCCCCAAGGACTGTCCCAAGAAATCTCGCCTGATTTGGCAGCTTTCCATAGAGCAAAGTCTACAGGATTTTCCTTACGAGCCGTTTCTTCATCGGTTCGACCTGAAGCACCTAGCTCCAAATCTTCCAAGGTTTTATTGGCCAACTTGGCATAGTTATGAGATTTTTCCACACGGAAATAGACATCTCCTTGACTCTCATAGGCAAAGCCTTTTCCAATCAAGTCTTCCACAAAGCGAATAATGTCAGCCATAAACTCCACCACACGCGGATGGCGAGTCGCAGGTTTGACGCCCAAGGCCGTCACATCCTCACGAAAGGCAGCGATGTACTTGTCCGCAACCTCCTGAGGCGTGATCCCTTCTTCCTTGGCACGGTTGATAATCTTATCATCCACATCTGTAAAATTGGAAATATAGGCAACATCATAACCACGGTATTCGAAATATCGACGAATGGTATCAAAAGCCACCGTTGAACGGGCATTCCCCACATGGATATAGTTGTACACGGTTGGCCCACAAACATACATCTTGACTTTGCCGTCCTCGATAGGGACAAATTCTCGCAAATCACGAGACATGGTGTCATAGATTTTAATCATAAAATAATAGTCAGGAAAACCAAAATCCAAGAACAATTAGTTTCATCACTAAGAGTTCAATTCAATTTCAGTCCGAATCTCTCTACACTTCGGAATCCCTTTCTCCTTTCTCATTCAGATAAACCACCTGGGTCTGTTTGACAAATCCGATTTTTTCATACAAATGTTTGGCACCTACGTTGCTATCCTCTACTGCAATCTGAAATTCCTTATCATTTTGCTCAATCAGTTGGTTGACTAGATATTTTGCTAAGTAGCTTCCATAGCCTTTACCACGTTCAAGTTCTGATATCGCCAAACCGTAGAAGTAATTCGTATTAGTCGATAAATCTACCGTGCAAGTTCCAACAACCTGACCGTCTTTTAATAAAATATATAGGCGACTTTCTGGATCCTTCAGAGCTTCGGCGACATATCTATCCACAACTTCTCTCGATTCATGTTCCTCTGAAAATGCCTGAAATTTTAATTGACTAATTTGCTCCTGATACGAACTATCTGCTAACAAAACTTCAAGATTAGAAACATTTGCTAACGGATAAGGTTTTCTATCCTTACCTAACCAGGTTTCTGTCTCTTCATCCTCGACCAATCCCCAGTTGCTAACAAAATCAGGATGGCGGTCTAGAAAAACACGCTCTGTCTGAAAAGTGATTGAACAAATAGAGAAAGAAGCTGTTTCTCTCTCAAAACTAGTAAACAATGCACGCGCAATTCCCTGACGGCGATAATCTGGATGAACCAGTATCGTCACTTCCACATCTTGATCATCTGCATAGACAGTTAATAAACCAACAAGTTCGCCTTTTTCATAATAAAGGAAAAAGGCGGGCATGTTTGGGTCAAAATTAAGCATGTTAGAAAGATAGGGATCACGATAAGTTCCATCATAGGCTTGGCAACAGTCAATTAGTTTTTTCGCCTCAAATAACTCTTCTTGGCTCAACTTATTTCTTGCTTGAATCATATAAGTATCCTCTACAACCCAGACGATCTGTGACTGGCTTCTTTAGCCTGCTCTAGTTTATTGACATAATACTCTCGTTTTTCTTCGACTTCGTGAATGACTGGCTCATCTTTTTTACCATGAAGGCGGACAATTTTGGCCGGAATACCAACAACCGTCACATCACTAGGTACGTCTGCCACGACAACTGCTGCTGCACCGACCTTGGCATTTTCACCGATTTCCACAGGCCCGATAACTTGGGCATGGGCTGATATGAGAGCTCCTTTTCGCACGGTCGGATGGCGTTTACCTACATCCTTCCCAGTCCCACCGAGAGTCACTCCGTGATAGAGAAGAACGCCTTTTTCAACAATCGCCGTCTCACCAATCACTAAGCCAGAACCGTGGTCGATAAAGACTCCTGAATCAATCTGAGCACCTGGATGAATCTCAATCTGAGTCCAAAAGCGCCAAAACTGACTGTGCATACGAGCCAGGAGTTTGAAGCCATGCTTCCAGAGAAAATGCGAGAGACGGTGGGCCGCCAATGCCTTGACACCTGGATAAGTCAGCAAAACCTCCAAAGTGGTGCGGGCCGCTGGATCATTTTCTTTTACGATATCAATGGTTTCGCGCCACCATCCCATACATTTCTCCTTTTCTTATTCTTAATCTTTTGGCGTTTCTGTAAATTCTTTCTTAGGTTTGTGGTCCTTGTGATGACGTGGGCGGTGAGGACGCTCTGATTTTTCACCTTTTTCATCACGTTCAGGTTTTGGAGGACGAGGAAGAAGGGCTTTCATAGAAGCATCCACACGTCCTTTTTCATCAATCTTGATAACCTTAACATCAACTTCATCCCCGATTGCTACCAAGTCTTCGACATTATTCGTACGAGTCCAAGCCATCTCAGAGATATGAACAAGGGCATCTGTCTTATCAAAGAGGTTGACAAAGGCACCAAATTTCTCGATACGAACGACTTTAGCATGGTAAACTTCATCCACCTTAGCTTCACGAACCAAACCAGCAATGATTTCTTTGGCACGGTTAATAGCATCTTGGTCGCTAGAGTAGATAGACACATTTCCTTCTTCATCGATATCAATCTTAACGCCTGTTTCAGCGATAATCTTGTCGATAGTTTCTCCACCTTTACCGATAACAATCTTGATCTTGTCCACATCAATCTTGATGGTATCAATTTTCGGAGCAGTTGGAGCCAATTCTGGACGAACTTCTGGAATCGTTGCTTCAATCACATCAAGGATTTCAAAACGCGCTTTCTTGGCTTGAGCAAGGGCTTCTGTCAAGATTTCTGCAGTAATCCCTTGAATTTTGATATCCATTTGAAGGGCTGTAATCCCGTCACGAGTACCCGCAACCTTAAAGTCCATATCTCCAAAGTGGTCTTCCAAACCTTGGATATCTGTCAAGACTGTATAGTTGTTTCCATCTGAGATGAGACCCATGGCAATCCCTGCTACCGGCGCCTTGATTGGCACACCACCAGCCATAAGGGCAAGAGTTCCAGCACAGATAGAAGCCTGAGATGAAGAACCATTTGATTCCAAGACCTCAGCTACCAGGCGGATAGCATATGGGAATTCTTCCAAACTTGGCAAGACTTGAGCAAGAGCACGCTCACCCAGAGCACCGTGACCGATTTCACGACGACCTGGCGCACCGTAACGACCAGTTTCCCCTACAGAATATTGAGGGAAGTTATAGTGGTGCATAAAGCGTTTCTTGTACTCTGGATCCAAACCATCAATGATTTGAGTTTCTCCCATCGGAGCCAAGGTCAAGACTGAAAGAGCCTGAGTTTGGCCACGAGTAAAGAGACCAGAGCCGTGCACACGAGGAAGGAAGTCAACAACCGCATCCAAAGGACGAATTTCATCGACTTTACGACCATCAGGACGTACCTTGTCTTCTGTAATCAAACGGCGTACTTCAGCGTGTTCCATCTGTTCCAAGATTTCAGCCACATCACGCATGATACGGTCAAATTCTTCATGGTCCGCATATTTTTCTTCGTAAACGGCAGTCACTTGATCTTTCACTGCTTGAGTTGCAGCTTCACGAGCCAATTTTTCTTCTACTTGAACCGCTTTTTGGAGGTCGCTGTTGTAGGCTGAGATGATTTCTGCCTGCAATTCAGCATCCACATGAAGCAATTCCACTTCTGCTTTTTCCTTACCGACAGCAGCAACGATTTCTTCTTGGAAGGCAATCAATTCTTTGACCGCTTCGTGCCCTTTAAGGAGCGCTTCCAACATGATTTCTTCTGACAATTCTTTGGCACCAGACTCTACCATGTTGATGGCGTGTTTGGTACCAGCTACTGTCAATTCAAGGAGAGATTGCTCTGCTTGTTCTTGCGTAGGGTTGATAATGATTTGACCATCTACATAGCCAACCTGTACCCCAGCGATTGGTCCGTCAAATGGAATATCTGAGATAGACAATGCCAAGGATGAACCAAACATAGCTGCCATTGGTGCAGATGCATTTTCATCATAAGAAAGCACGGTGTTGATGACTTGTACTTCATTACGGAAACCTTCCGCAAACATTGGTCGGATTGGACGGTCAATCAAACGCGCTGTCAATGTCGCATCTGTTGAAGGACGTCCTTCACGTTTCATAAAGCCACCAGGAAACTTCCCAGCCGCATACATTTTTTCTTCATAGTTGACTTGAAGGGGGAAGAAATCCCCAGTTGCCATTTTCTTAGACATAACGGCAGCAGTCAAGACAGTTGACTCACCGTAACGCACGACAACAGAGCCATTTGCTTGCTTAGCAACCTGACCAGTCTCTACAATTAACTCACGACCCGCAAAAGTCGTTTGAAACACTTGTTTTGTCATTTTAATCCCCTTTGGATTGATGAAATTATACGCCTTGCCTACAAAAATCAAGATACTAAGCCGTCAAGCAACTCAAAGGAAAATAGGAAATCGAACGACGGAGCAACTGCTCCTAGGCAGATTTATCTTTTTCCATAGAGTTGTAGGCGTGTTCAATTCTCAAGATACAAATCATTAGAAAGGTTTGATGCTAAAGCATCTAATCCTTTCACGCTAATCGCTATCAGGCGATTAGCTAAATGCTTTACTAACTCTCTCGTCAAATAACATCGATTTGACTCGTTCGTGTCGCTCTTTCCTACCGTTAGTCATCAGAAAGTTTTGATGCTAAAACATCTAAGACTCTCAGTTTAAAAGCATTATTTTTTTAATACCCTCATCTTTGTATCAAGTACGTACAGAGTCTATTTTATCATATTTTTCTTAAAAAGTGCGGCCTTTACCATTAAAAAGGAACCATTCCCCTCAACTGAGAAGAATGGTTTGCTTTTTATTATCCTAGAGACTGGTGATTAAACAAAGCATGAGTTGCTTGGTGGATGTATTTTGCTGTATCCGCATTGTTCATAGTGTAGAGATGCACACCGGCAACATCCTGAGTTACCAAGTCCACGATTTGGTCCACTGCATAGGCAAGTCCTGCTGCTCTGAGCGACTCAGGGTCATGCTCATACTTGTCTAAGATGGCTTTAAATTTGCGTGGAAGATGGATATTCTCACAAGTCTTCAAGAGGCGGAGAGCTTGATTTCGATTTAGAATTGGCATAATCCCTGCATGAATAGGAACATCAATCCCAGCCAAGATGCACTTGTCTTGGAAATCATAGAAGCGCTCATTGTCAAAGAAAAGCTGAGTTACAAGACTCGAACAGCCTGCATCTACTTTCTTCTTGAGATTTTGGATATCTGAAATCTGATTTGGTGAATCTGGATGCCCTTCTGGGTAGCAAGCTCCGACAATATCAAAGTGAGGGGCTTGTTCCTTGATGAACTTGATCAAGTCCGTTGCATATCGGAAATCCTTTTGTGGCTCCACATCTGGAATAATATCCCCACGAAGAGCCAAAATTTTCTGCACCCCAACCTTATCCAAGTCAGCAATGGTTTCAGCCACCTTGTCCTTGGTCAAATAGATGGCTGGCAAGTGAGCAATAGTCGGAATCGCCAAGTCATTTTGGATAAAGTCAGCCAAACGAACAGTTGTTTCCTTGATATTAAATTTATTATTGCTGGCAGTTACACTGATAAAGTGAGGGGCCAACTCCTGCATATTTTGAAGAGCTGCAATAATCTTATCGTTGCCTACTGCTGGGTTTGGAGGAAACACTTCAAATGAGAGTGACGGTGTTTGGCGTGACATAGTCCTTATCCTTTTCTAGTTGATTTTTTTCCTTAGCTGGACTCTTAGAACCCAAGTGAAACAGGCAGATTGCCAAACAGCGCTTCTTGGGAAATCCTATCTTACAATTTCTCACGCGCAGCTTTAGCTGCTTCAACAAGGCGAATCAAGCTTTCTTTTGTTTCTGGAATACCACGTGTTTTCAAACCACAGTCAGGGTTGATCCAAACTTTCTTGCTTGGCACTTTAGCAAGGATGGCTTCGATTGTGTGGTCGATTTCGCCTTCATTTGGCACACGAGGTGAGTGGATATCGTAAACCCCAGGTCCCACTTCTGTTTGGAAGTTTTTCGCTTTGAGTTCGTCCAAGATTTCAAGGTTTGAACGGCTAGCCTCAAATGAGATAACGTCTGCATCCATGTTGTCGATAGCTGGGATGATATCTGTAAATTCTGAGTAACACATGTGAGTGTGGATTTGAGTATCTGGCGCTACTGTTGAGTGTACCAAGCGGAAGGCAGGAATTGCCCAGTCAAGGTAGTCTTCGTACCAGTCGCTACGACGGAGTGGCAATTTTTCACGAAGAGCAGCCTCATCGATTTGGATGATTTTCACACCAGCAGCTTCAAGGTCAAGCACTTCATCCTTGATTGCAAGGGCGATTTGAAGAGTAGAATCCTTGATAGAGATGTCTTCACGTGGGAATGACCAGTTGAGAATAGTTACTGGTCCAGTCAACATCCCTTTAACAGGTTTGTTTGTACGGCTTTGTGCATAGCTAGACCATTTAACAGTGATAGGGTTAAGACGAGTTACATCACCCCAGATGATTGGTGGTTTCACCCCACGCATACCGTATGATTGTACCCAACCATTTTTAGAGAAGAGGTAACCTGACAAGTTTTGACCGAAGTACTCAACCATGTCGTTACGCTCAAATTCACCGTGAACAAGGACATCAAAGTCGATATCTTCTTGCCATTTGATCCATTCGTCGATCGTTTCAGCAAGGAAAGCATCGTACTCTTCTTGAGACAATTCACCTTTACGGTAAGCCAAACGTTTAGAACGAACTTCTTTTGTTTGAGGGAATGAACCGATTGTTGTTGTTGGAAGAGCTGGAAGTTTGAAAGCTTCTTCTTGGATAGCTTCACGTTCTGCAAAGGCTGGCAAACGAGTGTAGTCTGCGTCTGTCAAGCCAGCGATACGCGCACGAAGTTCAGCATTTTCACCCACACGCTCAGTCGCAAAGAGTTCTTTGTTGGCTGCAAGTGCTTCTTCACCTTGACCATTGCGGATAGCATCCAAATCACGAATCTCATCCAATTTTTCAACTGCAAAGGCAAAGTGGTTCAAGATTGCTGGTTCAAATTCTTCATTAGCAGTTGTAAATGGCACATGAAGAAGTGAGCATGAGCTTGTCAAGACAATGTTTTCAGCTGGGATTTGCTCAAGAACAGCCAAGCTCTTTTCGTAGTTGTTGCGCCAGATGTTTTTACCATTGACAATACCTGCATAAAGAGTCTTGTCAGCTGGGAAACCACCTTTAACCAATTCAAGAGTTTTCTTACCTTCAACGAAGTCAAGACCGATAGCATCTACTGGCAAGTTTACAAGGTCAGCGTAGACGTCACGAACATCACCGAAGTAAGTTTGAAGCAAGACTTCAAGACCTTTTTTGTCAGCCAAGAGTTTGTTGTAGAGATTCAAGAAGAGAGCTTTTTCTTCAGCTGTCAAATCTTTGACAAGAGCAGCTTCATCCAATTGGATACGAGTCGCACCAAGTTCTGCCAATTTAGCAAAAACTTCTTGGTAAGCAGCCACTAAGCTGTCTACGAAATCTTCTGCTTTCACGCCTTCTTCAAAATCTGACAATTGAAGGAAAGTGAATGGACCTACAAGAACTGGGCGAGTGTTCAATCCAAGTTCTTTGGCTTCTTGGAACTCATCGAAGATTTTGTGACCAGCCAATTTTACTTGAGTGTCTTTTTCAAATTTAGGAACGATGTAGTGGTAGTTGGTGTTGAACCATTTCTTCATTGGAAGGGCGCGAACATCCCCTTTTTCTCCTTGGTAACCACGACCCAAAGCGAAGTAGCGCTCAAGGCCAGACAAGTCCAAGTTTTGAACTGAAGCAGGTACCACGTTGAAAAGGAAAGCTGCATCTAGGAAGTTGTCATAGTGAGAAAAGTCATTTGATGGGATTTCAGTGATGCCTTTTTCTTTGACGATATTCCAGTGTTTAGCACGCAATTCTTTTGCGGCTGCAAGGAGTTCTTCTTCTGAGATTTCTTTTCTAAAGTATTTTTCAGTTGTAAATTTTAATTCGCGGAACTCGCCCAAACGAGGGAAACCGATGATTGTAGTTGACATGATGTGTCCTCCAAAATTTGTTGTTGAAACTATCTTAACAGAAAAGAAATCATCTGTATAATTGTAAAAAATTAGGCTTTGATATAGTTTGAAACTATATCTCCATTTTGGACAAAAGAAAAAGACTTGAGACACATGCCTCAAATCCTTTGTATAACTTGCTTTTTGCTGTATTTTTGTTAGAATGCTCAAACACGTTATTAGTAATTCTTATAAGTGACTATGACTTGTTATTAGAAAAGACTATAGGTGGATTCCCTTCTCACGGAGATTAGCCAGACACTCCTCATAGTAGACATCGTCATGTTCGCTGTATATAGGGCTAGTCAACTTCTCCTCTGCTAAATCTTGATAAGGAGGGCAGGTTTTGCCACGGTAATTCTTGTTCAGCCATTCTGGACTGACCTTATAGCCTCGGTCAACCATCTCCTTCATGATCAAGTCATGATAGGCATAGAGACGATAGGGCGAGTGGGTAAAGACATAGTCAACCGTCGCATGCTTTCTGCCCCAGCCATTGCCACGCAGGGCGCAACACTCTCGATGTTGCCCCAAGAGTTGAGGACGAGGAAGCTGTGAAATCAAAGCCTCATGCCAAAGTCTCATGGGAGTCTCCTTTCAGTAATGTCGAATGTTGTAAGTAGGTATTGGGATAGCAATCAAGCAAATCTCGAGTCTTAGCGATTAAGTCTTCCTTAGAAGCCTGACCAAAGCGGTAGCGATCCAGCAAGAGCATGTAGTCCTTGCGCTCAGCATCTGTCGCTTTCTTTTTGAAATAGCCCCAAATATGCTGAAAGGCATTGCAGACCTGACCCCTGTGTTCTGGAATCTGGCAGGCACGGTCAATCATCTCTTGAACCATACTCACCTCCACCTCTTCATTCTTGAGATACTGACGAATCTCATTGTAAATATTGCTGGAATGACTCAAAACGAGGTATTTGTTTTGAGCCCAGAGTTGCTGGCACCGGGATTTTTGGTTAATTTGTTCCATATTTCTCCTTACTTTTTATCAGTTTCCAGGAAATCATGAAAAGCAGGCGTTCTTTTTGATACAAAGAAGATAGGAAAGTATTACAGGGAGTTTCGGGCTGTAAGTTTGTTGTAAATTCTGGTTGAGATTTGAGAGCAAAACGCTTCACATCCTCAAGAATGAAATCAATTTGTTCCTCTCTTAAAGGTACAATTGAATTCAGAAAATCTATTTCTCTTTCTTCCTTGAAAGCATTAAATTTTGTTTTTGAATAAGCATTTGAACCGTAGTAAGAACCCTGTTTTTGTTGACCTTGGCCACTGATATAAGGTAAATTATCTGATAAAGCTATCAACTGGGTAATATTGTTAAAACGACGGAACTTATGATTTTCAAAACGGTATCTAGTCCTATCCTGTTCGGACTGAATTCCTGTCTTTCCATCACGGATAGCATTGGGTTGTTTAACTTCGATATAAGAAAGAGGAAGTCCATTGATAAACACAACTATATTCGGACGAAATTCATCTTGTCCATTTTGACAAGTGACTTCAAGCGCCAGATGGAAGATATTGGCTTCAGGATTTTCCCAATCGATATAAACAGCACCTTCTTGTCCCTGTATCCTTTTAAAGAAAGATCGTCCTAAATCATTTTGATCCAGTTCCAGCTTGATATTGGCCAATTCTCTCTCAAAATCTTCATCTGTTAAATAGTTATTAAATGTTAAAAACTGCTCCTTAAAAACAGATACAAGAATATTGGTATCTGGGTCTCTTTCTGCAATTTCCTTCCCATTGCGAGGAAGATAGGTATAGCCCATACGCATGAGATGCAGAGTTGCTGGGATCTGAACCCTGGTTAGTTCAGAAAAATCTTTTCTCTTTGCCATAAAAACTTCCTTTTGCTAGTCAGAACTGTCTATTTTTACTAACAATATCTTTCAGACTATCTCTTCAATTTGTCTCATAGTTAATTATCTATTATATCATGTTCCGGCCAGAAAACGCTCACTTCCTTCTATTTCAAAGCACTTTTGACCTTTTTCTTAGTAATGATGCGGTCGTTTTTGTTGGCTAGGGATTTGAGTCGGGCTTCTAGCAGGATTTTTCGGCCTGCTTCGTTGCGGGTGTAGACGAGTTGGTAGTTGCCCAGATGTGGTGCGACGGCATCTAGGAAGAGCTGGGCATCTTCCTTGCGTTTTTCAAAGAGGCTAGGGACTACGAAATACTTAGACTGGCCGGCTGGAGCTTTTTGAGCGACTAAGAGGTAGCGTTGATTGTCCACAGGGGCAAAGAATTCTCCTAAAACCTTGGAAAAAAGCTCCTTGTCTCGCATGCTGCCACCTTTTAGATAGGCAAAGACGTTAAAGCTTTCCTTGTCCTCCTCGACCTGCACGCGCGACTGGTCATCAGACAAATGCCTGGCAGTCACCATGGCTTTGCGAATAGCTTCACCGATCTGGCGCAAGCGTTTATAAGGACTCTTGTAGCTGTAATAGCGAAAGGCTGTGATAGCTAGGAAGAGGACACAAAGAGCTATCAGCCATGGCAAGGCAAAGAAGGTTAGTCGAACGACATAAGCTAGGAGACTAATGGCAAATACCATCAGAGCGTAGCGAAGCCACTTTTCAGCATCCGCTAGGGCGAGCAGAGGGATTCGTTTGCTGTCGGTCGCCACTTCATTGACAATCTCAATCTTGTCAGCAACAATGAGAGATTCCTGCCATTTTTTACGAAGGGAGGCACGATCCTTGGATAGTTCCATGATCTTCTCGTTATAGTCTTCGAGTTTCTTTTTCTTAAATGGGAACTGAGGAAAGTTTAAGCGGCCCAAACCTGTTTCAATAGTATCTTCCTTATAGGACAAGCCAAGGAAATGGTCCATACGACGGGCAAGGGTTTGTAGGTCCTGATAAGGATTGAGGTCTGGTTCTTCTTGATCCTCCTTAGAAAAGACTGGATTTTTGTAAGGTTTGATGGCTACTAGGTGCCAGATATTACTCGTCTTATCTGGATGTCCTGGCCAGATACGGATGGCACGGCCCCGCATTTGATTGCTGAGCATAAAGCTTCCGACAAAACTTCCTAGGATGAGAGAGTTGACGCAAGGGGCATCCCATCCTTCTCCCAAGAGAGACTTGGTTCCGACTAATACCTGGATAGAACCTCGTTGGAAGAGCTCGGTCACTGCTGCGACCATCCCCTTAAAGCTGGATGGAAATCCTACTTGGAGATAGGCCCCTTGATTGAGTTTCCCGATGGTAGAGAAGCTTAAGCTAGTGTTTGGGATGATTGCTTCAAGTTCTGCCTTGACACTAGCAGGTATGATCACGACACTACCAGAAAGGACTGCTATCGGGACAGACAAACCTTACTTTTGTGCACTTCTGCGAATGGTTTCAAAGTAAGGGAGGACTCCTAATTGCGTGATTGGTGCTTGGTCATCTCCCAGATAACTTGCAAAATCCTTACGGATATAGTCCGCCAAGACTAACTGTCTCAAGTCCTTGCCTAGACTAGCATACTCAGTCTCAAAGATAGATACAATACCAGCTAGTTTTCCTAGAGATTGGTTGAGGATTTGGTCATTGGCCTTGGATTTGACCAAGAAAACCTGTCGTTTTTCAATCAGTCCTCTTGATTTCAGATTTGCCTCTATCTTTTTCTTGTTCTCCTGTGGATCCTCATACCAGTCAGGAGTCTGATAGAGAATGCCTTGCAAGAGAACTTCTAACCAATAATAATTGAGGGCAGGCAAACCTTCAGCTCCCAGTAAATCTCGTAGATGCTTGGGAATTTCCTGTTTTTGAGCCTGTAGATAAATGAGGAGTGCTGAGAGATACTTGGGATCTTCAAGGAGCATATCCGCAGAAATTTCCCCTTTAAGAACCTTGGAACTCCGAATCAACTCTTGGAAGTCAGGATCAACGACTAGTTGGCTGACATACTGCCACTTGGTGTCTTCAAACTCTTCCAAGCGCTTGTCCTCTTCCTTAGTCGGAAAACAGATATAGACAAAGTCCTGATGAGGGCAAAGAGTGTCTTCCTTGACCAGTTCTGGCACTGTGATTTCTTGGTCAATCTCGCCACACATCTGGAGATAGCGATCCCAGAGTTCTGGTTCACTGTCATAAGGCGGTGTCGCAGTGAGAGAGATGACTTGCAGTTGCTGGTAGTTTTTACGGAAGTCTTCTAGACTTTTCCACCATTCATTTCTCAAGTGATGGCATTCGTCCAGACAGAGAGTTTCGACACCCCTTTCCTTTAGTCTGGCAAGCAGGTCAAAGCCTACAAAATCCTCAACCTCGCCGTTATCTTCTCGAGATTGCACCTGTTGCATAGCACTGTGAAAGGCTTGGTAGGTGGCGATGGTGATTTGCTTCATGTCCTTGAGATTTTGAGACACGAGACTTGTGACCTGGTTCTCATCCTCTAAAAAGGCCTGGCGAATCCTATCCACCCATTGTTCTCGGATGGTCACCGTCGGTACCAAAACGAGAGCAGGCTTATCAAAGCGGGCAATCAACTCGATTCCTATGGTTGTTTTCCCTGAACCAGGCGCTGCCACCAAGTGGACATGACCATCTGCTTGGTATTCTTGGAAATTGTCCAATACCTGTTTTTGGTAGTTGCGCCAAGTGCCATTAAACTTCAATCCTAACATGATTTTCCTCATTCTAAGCTATCATTTTCTTATTCCCATTTTACCATACTTGAGGCAAAGTCACACGAAGTATCCCATGTAGTCTTTCTCCTTAAAATATGGTATAGTAGAGTTATACTATCTATGAGGAGTTTACATGTCACAGGATAAACAAATGAAAGCTGTTTCTCCCCTTTTACAGCAAGTTATCAACATCTCATCGATTGTCGGTGGGGTTGGGAGTTTAATTTTCTGTATTTGGGCTTATCAGGCTGGAATTTTACAGTCTAAGGAAACCCTCTCTGCCTTTATCCAGCAGGCAGGTATCTGGGGGCCACCTCTCTTTATTTTTTTACAGATTTTACAGACTGTCGTCCCTATCATTCCTGGGGCTTTGACCTCGGTGGCTGGGGTCTTTATCTACGGTCACATCATCGGGACTATCTACAACTATATCGGCATCGTGATTGGCTGTGCCATTATCTTTTATCTGGTGCGCCTCTATGGGGCTGCCTTTGTCCAGTCCGTCGTCAGCAAGCGCACCTATGACAAGTATATCGGTTGGTTGGATAAGGGCAATCGTTTTGACCGTTTCTTTATTATTATGATGATTTGGCCCATTAGTCCAGCTGACTTTCTCTGTATGCTGGCTGCCCTGACCAAGATGAGCTTCAAGCGCTACATGATCATCATCATTCTGACCAAGCCCTTTACCCTCGTGGTTTATACCTACGGTCTGACCTATATTATCGACTTTTTCTGGCAAATGCTTTGACATGTAAAAAATCCGTTTGGTTTCCCAAGCGGATTTTTAGAACTTAGATTGACTGTAGCTTGATACTAAATATACTTTGGTATGAAAATCATACCTATTTTTCGATAGTGAGGCGAGGACTTACCTAGCCTTTCCGCCGTGATAGAAACACCTGAAATCTAATGGTTTCAGGTGTTCGGAAACTTTGAGACATTAGGCTCAAAGTTTAGGTATGGAATTTCGAAGAAAGTCGCTACCGTCCGTAATCACTTAAGGAAAGGCTCAAAAATATTGTTTTCAACCACAAAATCCGTTTGGTTTCCCAAGCGGATTTTGTGCTTTATTTTGAAACTTCTTTTGCAAGGACAAAGTTTCCAAGTGTAGCAGAACCATTTCCTGCTACTGCTGGCGTTACAATGTAATCACGCACATCTGGTACTGGTAGGTAGCCATTAAGAAGAGATGTAAATTTCTCACGGACACGGTCCAGCATGTGTTGTTGAGCCATGACCCCTCCACCAAAGACAATCACGTCTGGGCGGAAAGTCACTGTCGCATTGACCGCAGCTTGAGCGATATAGTAGGCTTGGACATCCCAAACAGGGTTGTTGAGTTCAATGTTTTCCCCACGAACACCTGTACGAGCTTCCAAACTTGGACCAGCTGCATAGCCTTCCAGACATCCCTTATGGAAAGGACAAACACCCTTAAACTCTTTTTCAATATCCATTGGGTGTCTAGCAACATAGTAGTGACCCATTTCAGGGTGACCCACACCGCCGATAAACTCACCACGTTGGATAACACCTGCACCGATACCTGTACCGATTGTGTAGTAAACCAAGTTTTCGATACGACCACCAGCATTATTACGGGCAACCACTTCACCGTAAGCAGAGCTGTTTACGTCTGTAGTGAAGTACATTGGCACGTTTAGGGCACGACGAAGAGCACCAAGCAAGTCCACATTTGCCCAGTTTGGTTTTGGAGTCGTTGTGATAAAGCCATAAGTTTTTGAGTTTTTATCAATATCAATCGGACCAAATGAACCAACTGCAAGACCAGCAAGGTTGTCGAATTTCGAGAAGAACTCAATGGTTTTATCGATTGTTTCGATTGGAGTTGTTGTTGGAAATTGTGTTTTTTCCACAACGTTAAAGTTTTCATCACCGACAGCACAGACAAACTTTGTACCGCCCGCTTCCAAGCTTCCATATAATTTTGTCATGATAAACCTCTTGTTTTTATTTTCTTTATTATAGCATATTTCGAAAGTCTAAATTTCTCTATTTTTTAGATTTTCCTCTGTAAATCTTACCATTCAAGCAAAAACGAACAAACATGTCATTTGTTCGTTTTCATTGTGAGAGGGAATATTATACTCAATGAAAATCAAAGAGCAAACTAGGAAGCTAGCCGAAGGCTGTACTTGAGTACGGCAAGGCGAAGCTGACATGGTTTGAATTTGATTTTCGAAGAGTATTAGATTTTCACTTCAATTACAGCATCCCCCTTCGCAACTGAACCTGTTGCGACTGGAGCTACTGAAGCATAGTCAGCTGTGTTTGTAACGATAACCATTGTTGTATCATCAAGTCCCGCTGCAGCGATTTTGTTTGAGTCAAATGTTCCAAGAACATCGCCCGCTTTAACCTTGTCACCTTGAGCAACTTTTGCTTCAAAACCGTCACCGTTCATAGATACAGTGTCAATACCAACGTGGATCAAAACTTCAGCACCATCAGTTGTTTTCAAGCCAAAAGCGTGTCCTGTTGGAAAGGCAATTGAAACTTCAGCATCAGCTGGTGCATATACCACACCTTGACTTGGTTTCACAGCGATACCTTGTCCCATAGCTCCGCTTGAGAAAACAGGGTCATTAACATCAGCAAGAGCTACAACATCACCGACGATAGGAGTTACAAGTGTTTCATTTTGAAGGGCTGCTGGAATGTTGCCAGTTGTTTCTTCTTGAACCAAACGTTCTGTAGTCGCTTCAGTAGCAACTTCTTCTTCGTCCTCATAACCAAACATGTAAGTAAGGGCAAAACCAAGGGCAAATGATACAGCTACCATAAGAAGGTATTGGGCAAGTTGTCCGTTACCAACATAAAGCATTGTACCAGGGATGATGGTGATACCATTACCAGTACCAGCAAGTCCAAGGATAGAAGCCAATCCACCACCGACTGCACCAGCAATCAATGAAAGGAAGAATGGTTTACGGAAGCGCAAGTTCACCCCGAAGATAGCAGGCTCTGTAATACCTAGGAAAGCAGAAAGAGCAGCTGGGAAAGCAAGTGTTTTCAGTTTCGGATTTTTAGTTTTAACACCAACCGCAACAGTCGCAGCACCTTGGGCTGTCATAGCAGCTGTGATGATAGCGTTGAATGGGTTAGCATGGTCAGCAGCAAGTAATTGAACTTCAAGCAAGTTGAAGATGTGGTGCACACCTGACACGACGATCAATTGGTGAACCCCACCAATCAAGAAACCACCAAGACCAAATGGCAAGCTAAGGATCGCTTTTGTAGCGATAAGGATGTAGTTTTCAACGACGTGGAAGACAGGTCCAATGACAAAGAGTCCAAGAATTGACATGACCAAAAGTGTCACGAATGGCGTTACCAAGAGGTCAATGACATCTGGAACAACCTTGCGGACAAGTTTTTCGAATTTAGCTCCGACAACCCCGATGATGAAGGCTGGAAGAACTGAACCTTGCAAACCAACAACAGGAATGAAACCAAAGAAGTTCATAGCAGTTACTTCACCACCTTGAGCAACTGCCCAAGCGTTTGGAAGTGAGCCAGAAACAAGCATCATACCAAGAACGATACCAACGGCTGGATTTCCACCGAATACACGGAAGGTTGACCACACAACCAAACCTGGCAAGATGATAAAGGCTGTATCTGTCAAGATTTGAGTGTAAGTTGCAAAGTCACCTGGAAGTGGCATTTCAAGAGCGTTGAAAAGACCACGAACACCCATGAAGAGACCTGTCGCTACGATAACTGGGATGATTGGAACGAAAACGTCACCGAAAGTACGAATCGCACGTTGGAACCAGTTCCCTTGTTTCGCTGCTTCTGCTTTCATGTCATCTTTAGATGATGTTGGCAAGCCAAGCGCAACAACTTCATCGTACATTTTGTTAACTGTACCAGTACCAAAGATAATTTGGTATTGACCTGAGTTAAAGAAAGCACCTTGAACTTTTTCCAAGTTCTCAATCACTTCTTTATTGATTTTTCCTTCATCTTTAACCATGACACGTAGACGAGTCGCACAGTGGGCAACACTGTTGACATTTTCACGTCCACCCAAGGCATCGATGACTTTTTTTGCAATTTCCTGATTGTTCATTTGCAAAAATCTCCTTATATAAAATTTTGTTCTTGTTTGAAAGCGATTTTATCCGCCCTACGACTTTTATTTTATCATGTTTTAGAAATATGTCAAGCGTTTTGCAGAAAAAATATCATTTCCACTTAGTAGCCTTGCTTTAGATTGATTGTTTTTGACTGTTTTAGCAGATAACACTTAAAAAAATAAGTTTAAAATCTTTGTTATCAGGATTCTATTTCATTATCTTTCATCTTTTCTTGAAAAGTTGATTGATTTTCTGCTTTTGATTTATGATAAACGTTTGACAGTTTTTTCTCTTTTTTAACATAAAAGACTTGCTTTTTTAACCGAAAACGGTTACTATTAAAAGTGATAAGATTTTTGGAGGAATGAATGAATGGAATGGACAACTGAGCGTCGTTACAGACTTTATCAAGATTGGACGCAAGAAGAAATTCAACATATAAAGGAAAATATGGCACAATCTCCATGGCATACTCATTACCATGTTGAGCCCAAAACAGGACTTCTCAACGACCCAAATGGCTTTTCTTACTTTGATGGGAAGTGGATTGTTTTTTATCAAAACTTTCCTTTTGGTGCAGCCCACGGTTTGAAATCTTGGGTGCAATTGGAAAGTGAGAACTTGGTTCACTTCACAGAAACCGGAGTCAAAGTTTTGCCTGATACTCCATTAGATAGCCACGGTGCCTACTCTGGTTCTGCTATGCAATTTGGCGATAACTTGTTCCTATTTTATACAGGAAATGTTCGTGATGAAAACTGGATCCGTCACCCTTACCAGATTGGAGCTTTGATGGATAAGGATGGCAAGATTACGAAGATTGACAAGATCTTGATTGATCAGCCAGCAGACTCAACTGACCACTTCCGTGATCCGCAAATTTTTAACTTCAAGGGCCAATACTATGCTATCGTCGGTGGACAGGACTTGGAGAAAAAAGGCTTTGTCCGTCTCTACAAGGCTGTTGACAACGACTACACAAACTGGCAAGCTGTTGGCGATCTTGACTTTGCTAACGACCGCACTGCCTACATGATGGAATGCCCGAATCTGGTCTTTGTAGGGGAGCAACCTGTCCTCCTCTACTGCCCACAAGGATTGGATAAGAAAGTTCTAGACTACGATAATATCTATCCAAATATGTATAAGATTGGGGCTTCCTTTAACCCTGAAAATGCTAAAATGGTAGATGTATCTCAACTTCAAAACATGGACTATGGTTTCGAAGCCTATGCAACTCAAGCCTTCAACGCTCCTGATGGACGTGCTCTAGCTGTTAGCTGGCTTGGCTTGCCTGATGTTTCATATCCATCTGATCGTTTTGACCACCAAGGAACCTTCTCTTTGGTCAAGGAACTGATTATCAAAGACGGCAAACTCTACCAATACCCAGTCGCAGCTATCAAGGACATTCGTGCTTCTGAAGAAGCTTTCTCAAACCGTATCCAAACCAAGAACACTTACGAACTCGAACTCAACTTGGAAGCCAATAGTCAGAGCGAGATTGTTTTACTTGCTGATCAAGAAGGCAAGGGACTTTCCATCAACTTTGACCTTGTAAATGGTCAAGTGACAGTGGATCGTAGTCAGGCTGGTGAACAATATGCCCAAGAATTTGGAACTACTCGTTCTTGCCCTATCGCTAATCAGGCTACTACGGCTACGATTTTCATCGATAACTCTGTCTTTGAAATTTTCATCAATAAAGGAGAAAAAGTATTTTCTGGTCGTGTCTTCCCACATGCGGACCAAAATGGTATCCTGATCAAATCTGGAAACCCAACCGGAACTTACTATGAATTAGATTATGGTCGCAAAACTAACTGATGTCGCCAAACTTGCAGGCGTCAGCCCTACTACCGTCTCTCGGGTTATCAATAAAAAAGGTTATCTCTCTGAGAAAACCATTCAAAAGGTCAATGAAGCCATGCGGGAATTGGGCTATAAACCCAATAATCTGGCTCGTAGTCTCCAAGGAAAATCAGCTAAGTTAATCGGTTTGATTTTCCCAAATATTTCCAATGTTTTCTATGCAGAATTGATTGATAAGCTGGAGCACCAACTCTTCAAAAATGGTTACAAGACCATTATCTGCAACAGTGAGCACGATTCTGAGAAGGAACGTGAATACATCGAAATGTTGGAAGCCAATCAGGTGGACGGCATCATTTCTGGTAGTCACAACTTGGGAATCGAAGACTACAATCGCGTGACGGCGCCGATTATTTCCTTTGACCGAAACCTGTCTCCAGATATTCCTGTCGTTTCCTCTGACAACTATGCTGGTGGAGTTCTTGCAGCCCAGACCTTAGTTAAGACAGGCGCCCAGTCTATCATCATGATTACAGGGAACGACAATTCTAACTCGCCAACTGGACTACGCCACGCTGGTTTTGCATCCGTACTCCCCCAAGCTCCTATTATCAATGTTTCCAGTGACTTTTCTCCCGTCAGAAAAGAAATGGAAATCAAGAATATCTTGACTCGTCAAAAGCCAGATGCCATTTTTGCTTCGGATGACTTAACAGCTATTCTGGTCATTAAAATCGCTCAAGAACTGGGCATTTCTGTCCCAGAAGAACTCAAAGTCATCGGCTATGATGGGACTTACTTTATCGAGAATTACTATCCTCATTTAACGACTGTCAAGCAACCTTTGGAAGAGATTGCCTGCCTCACTGTTGATCTACTCTTGCAAAAAATCGAAGGTAAGGAAGTCGCAACAACAGGCTACTTTTTACCAGTTACATTATTACCAGGAAAAAGCATATAAGTACAAAAAACTCAGACAAAACAGTCTGAGTTTTTCTATAATCGTAAGTTTTCTAAATGGCGCTTAGCTGTATCTAGGTTAAAGGTTTTATCTGCAATGAGGCGCTCGACTAGGGGAGCTACCTCGGATTCACTAGCACCTGCGAGAAGTGCCAAGGATTTGGCCTGCAATTTCATATGGCCTTGCTGAATCCCTGTACTCACCAAGGCTTTGAGGGCTGCAAAGTTTTGGGCAAGTCCTATAGACACGATAATCTGGGCTAATTCTTTGGCAGAAGGATTTCCCAGTAGCTCATGACTGAGGGATACACGAGGGTTGAGGCCGATAGACCCACCCTTGGTCGCTACAGGCATGGGCAGGGTCATCTCACCGACCAATTCTTCTCTTTCAAAGTCCAGCGTCCATTGACTAAGACCTTGGTAATGTCCATCTCGACTGGCAAAGGCATGAGCCCCGGCTTCGATGGCACGCCAGTCATTACCAGTGGCAATCAAAATGGCATCAATACCGTTAAAAATCCCTTTATTGTGGGTAGTGGCTCGGTAAGGATCAGCCTGCGCAAACTGACTAGCCAAGGCTATTTTCTCCGCAATCTCTCGTCCTTGATCCTTTTGGCGGCTCAAGTAGCGAAAGGCGATGCGACAGCTTGCTGTCACCAGAGAATCGGTCGCGTAATTAGACAGGATTCCCATGAGACTCTGTCCCTGGCTGAGTTCTTCTAAGACTGGTTTCAAGGCTTCCAGCATGGTGTTGAGCATATTGGCTCCCATGGCTTCCTGGGTATCGACATGAAGATAAACAACGAGAAAGTCTGTTTCGCCTTTTATCTGCTCGACATGCAAATCACGCGCCCCGCCTCCACGTTTAACGATGGAAGGATAGGCTTGATTGGCAAGCTCCAAGAGCTCAGCCTTCTTGCTGGCAATCTTCTCTTGAGCTTGTTCAGGTTCAGCAACTTGATAAAGGGCTACCTGTCCAATCATCTGACGCTCATGCACTTGAGCAGTAAAGCCACCTGCTCGCTTGATGATTTTACTTGCATAGCTGGCCGCAGCAACCACAGACGGTTCTTCTGTCACATAGGGAACTGTGTATTCCTGACCGTTAACGAGAACCTCTGGAACCAACGAATAAGGTAGAGAAAAAGTTCCCACTACATTCTCACTCAGCTGGTCTGCCACAGTCACACTCATCTGTTCATCCTGCTCCAAACTCTCTTGTCTCTCAGGACTAAGGAGCGCCTGAGCTTTTAACAGCTCGAGGCGCTCTTGGTATGATTTTTTTGAAAATCCATTCCAACTTATCTTCATTATTTTTCAACCTTGCTATAACTGCGTTGGTGGTCAACAATTTCAACCAAGGCAAAATCTTGATTTTCATAGCCAGCAAACTGGGCAGAATTTGTTTCATCTAAGTCTACTTCCTCAAAGAAGACTTTTTCATAGTCTGCAACAGACAGGGCAGTTCGTTGGTTGAGCTTGTTCAAACGGTCTTTATCCAGATAAGCTTCATATCCTTCAACCAATTCACCACTGAAGAACTCAGCCACAGCACCACTTCCGTAACTATAAAGGGCAATTTTATCTCCAGCCTTCAGGCTATCTGTATTTTCTAAGAGAGACAAAAGTCCAAGGAAAAGTGAACCTGTATAGATATTCCCCACCTTTTGACTGTAGAGAATAGACTGGTCAAAATGCTTTTGCAAGAGGTCTTTTTTCTCTTGAGACAGGCTCTTATCCATGATTTTTTTCAAGCCTTTTAAGGCTAATTTAGGGTAAGGCAAATGGAAACAAACAGCTGCAAAATCATCCAAAGTAAGCTGGTAGCGTTTTTGATATTCGAGCCAAGTCGTTTTCAAACTATCTAGATATTGTTGGGTAGAATAAACACCATTTACATAAGGAGTTGTCGAGTAATTTGGACGCCAGAAATCCATGATGTCACGGGTCTGAGCTACATTGTCATTATTAAAGGCCATAATGCGTGGATTTTGTGTAATCAACATAGCTACACTTCCAGCACCCTGAGTTGGTTCTCCTGGAGTTTCAATACCATATTTGGCAATATCGCTTGCGATGACCAAGACCTTGGACTCTGGAGAATTTTCCACATGCAATTTGGCATAATGAAGGGCCGCTGTCGCTCCATAGCAGGCTTCTTTAATCTCGAAACTACGAGCAAAAGGCTGGATGCCCAGCAAACCATGCACAAAGACGGCCGCAGCTTTACTCTGGTCAATTCCTGACTCGGTAGCAACAATGACCATGTCAATTTCTTCTCTTTCTTGCTCAGTTAAAATAGAATCACTTGCACTGGCCGCCAAGGTCACGATATCCTCAGTTAGGGGCGCAATACTCAATTCCTTGAGTAAGAGTCCTTTGCTTAATTTTTCAGGGTCAATTCCCCTCGCTTCTGCTAAGTCTTGTAATTTCAAGACATATTGACTGGTCGCAAAACCAATCTTATCAATACCGATTGTCATATTTACCTCTGTTTTATCATTCATTGTAAAAAATCGTTCTATACTATTTTATCACAAATAGCAGTAAAAGAGAGAAAAAAGACTTGATTCACCAAATCAAGTCCCTTATTATTCTAACCATTATGCTGTTTTCTTAAGTAAGAATAAAGTCTAAGAATCACGGTTCCACTAGCCATTCCAATGGAAATCACCAAAGCCAGCATAACAACCAAGGTTGCACTAGCAATGGCATGACTGTAATCTCCCGTCACAAAAAAGGCAGTTGTCCGATAAGAAAGGTATCCCGGAACCAGTGGTGCCAAGATGGCCAAGATAAAGACCACAGCAGGAGTCTTATAAAGAATACTTAAAATCTGGCTGACACAAGAACCAATAATAGCCGCAATAAAGGTAGCCACAATAACATTGGTCGGTTCCTTGAGCAAGAGATAGATTAGCCAGACAGCCATGCCCAAAATCCCTCCTGGTAAGAGCATAGAACGTTGAACATTGAGTACGATTAAAAAAGTGATAATGGCAAGAAGACTTGCTACTGCTTGTAATAAAAAGGTTGTTAGTGTCATATTAATTCATCAATACCAAGGCGACAGAAGTTCCCGCCCCTAAAGCAAGGGTAATGAGCAGGGATTCAAACATCTTACTCATACCAGAGTTTATGTGGTTGGTCATAATATCACGAACCGCATTGGTCAAGGCAATCCCTGGTACAAACGGCATGACCGCACCAGCTATAATCAAATCTGCCGTTGAAGGAAAGCCTGTGTAGCGAGCCCAAAACTGGGCTATCATCCCAAAAACAAAGGCTCCAGCAAAGGATGTCACAAAGGGAATTCGGATAAACTTCTCTACATAGAGGGAAAAGGCAAAACCAAATAAGGTAGCCACTCCTGCCCCAAGTGCGTCGTAGATATTTCCACTAAACATAATCGAAAAGAAAGGAGCACTAAAGGTTGCAGCCAAAGTTACCTGCAACTTAGTATAAGGAAGGGGCTGGGCTTGCAAGGCCTTCAATTGCTTGAAGGCTGTCTTTAAATCAAGATTTCCTCCTACCAACTGACGAGAAATTTGGTTCACATCACAGACTTTTTCGATGTTATAAGAAGATGAGGTCACGCGTTTCATTCGCGAAATATTGGTATTTTCAATGGAGAAAAAGATGGCAGCAGGCATGGCAAGAACATTGCAATCCACAATCCCCTGCGAATGCGCAATCCGAATCATGGTATCTTCTACACGATGAATCTCTGAGCCACTTTTGAGAAGAATGGTTCCAGCTAACATAATCAGATCGATGACGGCATTTAATTCTCTTGATTCTTCCATACTTTCCTCCTTTTATCAACTTCCTCTATTCTATCACAAATCTGGAGTCAAAAAAAATCTTTGCCATGAAATCATGACAAAGATTCGTTTAATCACGAGAATTTTCGTGGTTGCCTTCACTACTTGATTGAGTAGGAGCAGGTGTATTCCCTCGTTGATTTCCTTGTTGGTTCCCCTGACTTGGTGTCGTAGTAGAACCTTGGTTTCCACGTTGGGCTGGTGCTGATGATGACGTTGACGGCGGTGTTTTTGGTTTGTAGATTGAAATCTTGACACGCGTCTTAGTCAAATCAACCTTTTCACCCGCTTTTGGACTCTGTTCAACGACTGTACCCTCAGCAGTTCCAGCGGGAGCTGTCGACACTTCTACAACTTCAATATTGGCTTCTTTAATACCGACAATTTGAACGAGATTATTTTTAGTAAATTCAAGACTAGATCCTATATAACTTGGCATAGCAACGCTGGTTACTTTCTTAGCAACGGTTAAGGTAATCGTTGAGGCCTTGCTCAAATCATAGGTTGTTCCGGCAGCTGGACTCTGTCTGAGAACAGTTCCTGCTTCACTCTCACTTGATTCCTCTTCTTCAATCTTGATGAGATTTTCAGGGACCTTCTTCTGCTTGAGTTCTGCGATAACATCTGTCGATTTACGGCCAATATAGTTACTCAATTGGAAAGATTGCTTGCCTGATGAGACAACCAAATTGATTTTCGTTCCTTCTTTTCGACCAGTTCCAGCGTCAGGATCTGTACGGATAATCCGCCCTTCTTCCACCTTTTCACTAGCCTCTGATTTCTCCTCGCCAATCTCAAAATTGGCTTTCTTGAGGGTTTCCTTGGCTTCCGCCACTGTCTGACCTGCCACATCTGGAATGGCAATGGTTGCAGGAGTTCTGGATAGTATCCAAATAAGAGAAGCTGCCACCAATACAATGCTGGCCAACAAAATCATATAGCGAACTCTAAATTTCCGTTTCTTAACAGGCTTGGTTGCGTAATTGTCCTCTGAAGCCTGTTGACTCGGCTTCGCAGTCTGTGGCTTTGGACTTTGTGTTTGCACCTTAGGAATCGAAGTCAAGGTACTTTGTGGAACTTTAGGAAGAGTCTTGGTGTCAGCCTTAGTGGTATCATTAAACACCAATTTAGGCTCATTGCGACGATTATAAGACAAACTACTAGACAAGTCCACATACATCTCTGCAACTGACTGATAACGATCTGTCAATTTCTTGGCAGTTGCCTTGATGACAACATTCTCTAAAGCCTGAGGCACAGATGGATTCTCAGCTATAACCGATGGCAATGGTTTCTGGAAATGCTGGAGGGCGATGGTCACTGCACTATCCCCATCGTAAGGGATATGTCCTGTCAACATCTCATAAAAGATGATCCCCATGGCATAGATATCACTCTGTACAGTCGCTTTAGAACCACGCGCCTGCTCTGGTGACAAGTAATGAACCGAGCCCAGCATAGAGTTGGTCTGAGTCAGACTCGTCTCAGCAAAGGCTACCGCAATCCCAAAATCTGTGACTTTGGCAGTCCCATCTGGTGTCAAGAGGATATTTTGAGGTTTCAAATCGCGGTGAACAATGCCTCTAGTATGGGCTAAGCGCATAGCCAAGAGGATTTGTCCCATGATTCGGACCGCTTCTTCATTTGAAAGAGGATGGTGTTCCTTGATATAGCGTTTGAGGTCAAGTCCTGCTACGTACTCCATAGCTAAGTACTGTTGACCGTCTTCCTCACCAATATCTGTAATCCGAACGATATGAGGATGGTCCAGATCTGCCATGGCTCTCGCTTCACGCTGAAAACGAGCCACTGCAATGGGATCTGTTTGGTAGTTGGTCCTCAGGACCTTTACTGCCACTTCTTCCCCGTCTAGAATCAAATCCTTGGCCAAGTATACATCTGCCATGCCTCCTCGACCAATTTGTTTGATAATCCGATACCGTCCGGCAAAAATCTTGCCGATTTGGATCATTCTTCATCCTCCTCGTTCATAGAAACAAGGGCAACCGTAATGTTGTCTAAACCTCCTGCATTGTTAGCAAAACGCACAAGCGTCGCTGTTTTATCTGCCAAAGGAATATCACTGGTTACAATATCACAAATCTCACTGCCTGAAATCATGTTAGTTAATCCATCGCTATTAAGTAGGAGATAATCTCCTGTCGCAAGGGTAATCATTCCAAAATCAGGCTGAATTTCGTCTTTTTGACCAATTGACTGGGTAATAATATTTTTCTGTGGGTGGCTAGCTGCTTCTTCAGGTGTCAATTGACCAGCCTTGAGCAATTCATTGACCAAAGAATGGTCGCTTGTTAACTGGTGGTATTCTTCTCCACGAATCAAACCGATACGAGAATCCCCAATGTGGGCATAGATAGCCTGATTGCCAATAATAGCAACAGCCTCGAGGGTTGTTCCCATTCCTTTATAAGCTTCATCTTGTCCCAATTGGTTAATCTTTTGATTTTCAATCTCAAGGTTGTTAGCAAACCATTCACGTACTTCATTAACTGTATCGATTTGAGTATCTACCCAAGCTACACCTAGGTCTGTTACCGCCATTTCACTAGCAATATTCCCTGCGCGATGACCTCCCATACCATCAGCTAGGATAATCATAGTACGTCCAGCTCTATTGACATAGTGGTTGACATAGTCTTGGTTATTTGTTCGTTTCTGACCAACATCTGTTAATAATGAAATTTCCATGTGTTAGTTCCTTCCTAATCCGATATCTTGCGAAATTGACTGATGAAGAATCCATCACTTCCATACAATTCAGGTGTAATGAGGATACAGCCGTCTTTCATGATATCCTTACATTCATGTTCTAGTGTTACCTGCTCAAATTCAGGATGACTTTCTAAAAATGCCTGTACGACTTGAAAGTTTTCCTCTGAGACAATAGTACAGGTACTATAAGTTATTATACCACCTTTGCGTAGTGTTTGACAAACACTACCTAATATTTCTAGCTGAATTTCCTGTAAGGACGCGAAATCTGCCGTTTCTTTATTGTATTTGATGTCTGGTTTTCGACGCAGAAGACCAATTCCTGAACAGGGAGCATCCACCAAAATCTTATCAAAAGAATCCTGACCAAAAAACTCATGCACCTTTCTGGCATCTAATTTTTGCGTTTGAACCCGATCTGCAACTCCCAGACGTTGAGCATTTTCTTGAATCAAGTCCAACTTGTGATTGTAAAGGTCCAAAGCCGTAACCTGACCTGTCGTGAGATAAGAGGCTATATGGGCTGTTTTTCCACCCGGAGCCGCACAGGCATCTAGAACCTGCTCATCACCTTGTAAATCAAGCGTCGGAGCAACCAGCTGACTGGACTCGTCTTGGATAGTAATAGCACCCTCTGAAAATAGGTCATGTCCCGCAAAGTGGCCTTGCTCCTTAACCAGACCAGAAACAGACAAAGGTGAAGCACTAGCCTCCAACAAGACTTGGATTTCTTCTTTTCGTCCTAGGTCCGTTACACGAATACTGGCCTTGTTTCGCACCAAAAGGCTTTCAAAGATAGCTTGCGCTCGCTCTTCTCCGTATTCTTCCTTGAGCTTGGCAACTAGCCAAACTGGGAGAGAATAGGCAATGGAATCACGCTTGTTTTTTCGTTTGATGCTAGCAATATCTGGCCAGCCTTCACGCAAGATACGGCGAAGGACAGCGTTGACCAATTTTTCACTGCCTTTTTTACGGACTTTGGCCAATTCTACTGCTTCATTGACCACAGCATGGTCTGGAATCTTGTCCAAATAGCGGAGTTGGTAAGCACTCATGAGAAGAAGGACATAGAGCCAGCTGTCTAGCTGGTCTCTGTCTTCGATAAAGTGGGACAAGTACCATTCCAGAGTCAGTTTACGGGCTACCGTTCCATAGACCAGCTCGGTCACCAAGCCCTTGTCTGCTGTAGAGAGCTGACTTCCCTTGAGATGCTTATTTAAGGCGATATTTGAGTATGCTTGATTGATAAAAACATCCTCTAATACTGCTAGGGCTAAACTTCTAGCCGTTTCTACTTTAGTCACCAAATCGTTCTCCTACAGTCAATGTCCGTCCAACTCCGTTTAAGAAGGAAGCAATGTCCATCTTAGGTTTACCAGCTGGCTGCACTTGTTTGAGGGACAAAGCTCCTTCTGCCGTTGCGACAATCAATTCTTTCTTGCCGATAGAGAGGATTTCACCTGGATTGCCCTGACCTTCTACTGGTAGGGCTTCATAAATCTTAAAGCGGTCGCCCTTAAGGAAAGTATGGGCAACAGGCCAGGGGTTCATCCCACGGATTTGGTTAAAGAGTTGACGATTGCTTTTAGTCCAATCCAACTTTTCTTCCTCTGGCTTAATATTTGGCGAGAAAGTAACCTGACTTGGATCCTGTGGTTCAGGTTTGATTTCCCCAGCAATATAGACCGGCAGAGTGTCTAAAAGCAAATCGCGACCAACTAGCGCTAATTTCTCAAACAAGGTTCCAACATTGTCCTCATCCGTGATAGGGATACTGCGACGAGAAATCATATCTCCTGCATCCATTTCCTTAACCATTTCCATAATGGTCACACCAGCTTCCTCATCCCCTTGAATCAAGGCATAATGGATAGGCGCACCACCACGGTGTTTTGGAAGAAGGGAGGCGTGAACATTGACAGCAAAGTCCATGCTATCAAGGAGTTTACTTGGAAGAAACTGCCCAAAAGCAGCAGTAACAATTCCATCTGCTCCTAGCTGCATAATAGCTTCCATCTCAGGACTTCCAGATAGTTTTTCAGGTTGGTAGATAGGAAGTCCTGCCTCTTTGGCAGCTTGTTTAACTGGGGTTTCTTGGATCACTTTTTTACGTCCGACAGCACGGTCTGGCTGGGTCACAACGGCTAGAATTTCGTAACGGTTATCTGTCAAAAGCCCTTTTAAAACTGTCGCTGAAAAGTCGGGTGTCCCCATAAAGATTAGTTTTGTCATATCTTCTCCTTCTTATAAAAATTGCTGTGGCTCATGGTCAATGCTAAGACGGAGCTCACTATTTTCCCGTTCTTGAGTCAAGGCCAAAACCTGGTTGAGGGTCGTCCCCAGCTCATCTTCTAAACGGTATTTAATTAAAATCTGGTAATGATAGAGGTTGTGAGTACGGGCGATGGGTTTGGGCGTTGGCCCAAGAATGTTACTGCCCTCTGACAAGCCTGACCGCAAAATGTTCATAACTTCATAGGCACGTTTGACCACCTCTTCTTCTTTCTTATGAGAAAGGGTAATAGCAATCGTGAAATAGTAAGGCGGATAACCAAGTTGTCGTCTGATTCCCATTTCATAAGCGTAAAAGCCTTCGTAATCCTGATCCTTGGCAAATCGAATAGCGTAGTGCTGAGGATTGTAAGACTGAATCAAGACCTGCCCAGCTTTTTCAGCACGTCCTGCCCGACCTGCCACCTGAGTCAAAAGTTGGAAGGTTCTCTCAGAAGAACGGAAGTCAGGCAAATTCAAGGCTGTATCGGCATTGAGCACTCCGACTAAGGTTACATTGGGAAAATCCAATCCCTTGGCAATCATCTGAGTACCTAGTAAAATATCTGCTTCTCCTCGTCCAAACTGGTCAAGGAGAGCTTGATGACTACCTTTCTTACGAGTCGTATCCACATCCATCCGTAGAATGCGGGCCTGCGGAAAGAGTTCTGCTAGCTCGTCATAAGCCTTCTGTGTTCCTGTCCCATAGTAACGAATACTGCGGCTCTTACAGTTAGGGCAAACGTGAGGAATATCCTTCGAAAAACCACAATAATGGCAATTCATGGTCTTGGTATCCATGTGCAAGGTTAGAGAAATGTCACAGTTGGGACAAGTATCCACAGTCCCACATTCTCGACACATGACAAAGCTAGAATAGCCCCGGCGATTGAGCATGAGAACCACCTGCTCTTTTTTAGCCAGACGGTCCTGAATAGCTTCTAGCAAAGGGGGCGTAAAGTTTGACGTCTCATTTTGTCCGATATAGTCCCGAAAGTCAATCACTTGAACCTCAGGGATCCTAGCCAAAGGATTGGCACGTTGGGTCAGACGTAAGTGTTGATAGACGCCTTTTCCAGCCCGAGCACGGCTCTCTAAGCTCGGTGTCGCAGACCCAAGTACCAGGGCTGCTTGATTATACTGAGCCCGTAAAATAGCTACTTCTCTGGCATGGTAACGAGGATTACTATCCTGCTTATAAGTTGCTTCATGCTCCTCATCAATAATCATAACACCCAAATTTTTCAGCGGAGCAAAGATGGCCGATCTAGCACCAACAACAACTTGGGCATCGCCACGTTCCACCTTGCGCCATTCATCGTACTTTTCACCATTGGACAGGCCAGAGTGAAGAATGGCAACCTTATCTCCAAAACGAGCGATAAAACGCTCCGTCATCTGAGGAGTCAAGGAAATCTCAGGCACCAGCAAAATAGCTGTCTTGCCCTTATCCAAGGTCCCTTGGATAATCTGCAAATAAACCTCGGTCTTCCCACTCCCTGTAATTCCTTGAAGGAGGAAGGGAGGCTGATGACTGCCAATCGCACTGACAACCGCATCACGCGCCTGCCTTTGTTCTGGATTCAACTCCAAAGGCTGACTTGCCTCAATCCCTTCAAAATAAGCAGCCGAGCGTTGCACTTCCTTTTGGACTATGGTAACAGCACCTTGTTCCACAAAGAAGTTAACTTGCTCCCGCGAATAGAACTCTAGCAAACTAGCCAAGGAAGCACTCTCAGGATGAGAAAGCAAATAGTCTCTCAGTTCTAACTTTTTCTTGGCGCGTGTAGAAATCTCTACACTTTCTAATTGAGCAAGATTCACCTCATACCAAGACTGGGTCTTGACCTTCTTTTGATCAATTGCCTGATATTCCAGACCAAGCAGACCTTTTCTAGTCAAACGCATCATTTCAGCTTGCTTACCTAAATCCAGAGAAGAAAAGGCAAGCGAATCTTCTGAACCAAACAAGCGTTTTTTGTCTGCCTGACTCAGACCTGCCAGAGGATAGAGAATCTTGTCATAGCTGGAGTTCAGAAATCCCGGTAACATAGCCTTGAGGATGGAGATTTTATAGGAGAAGACGGACTTGCGGAGCTCTTCAGCTAGCCAGAGTTGTTCTTGCGTGAGAACAGGAGAAAAATCCAGCACCTCAGCAATATCTTTTAAATCTTTCTCCATATCTTCCTCATCTGATTGAGACTCCAAACCAAGAACAATCCCTTGAATCAGACGATTTCCCTTACCAAAAGGCACATGAACCCGCATCCCAACTTCCAACATTTCCTCAAATTCCTCAGGAATTCTGTAACTATAGGGCTGGTCCGTCTGCATCAAGGGCACATCTACGATAATCTTGGCTATAGCCATCTTCTCACCTCCTCCTTGTCAGTACATTCTTGCAATAGAAAAAATAAGATTGAGTCCCCCCAACCTTAAATTTTTTCACCATCTTCTTTTTCTTTAGCGATTTGCTCTTTGATTTTCTTTTCTTCTTCTTCTTTGCGGCGTTTTTCTTCTTCGATACGGCGACGCACTGCTTCACGTTTTCCTTCTGGATCTGGGTGAATTGTTACGTTTCCTGATTCGATTTCTTCTAAAGCGCGAAGAGTTGATTTTTCAGACTTGAAACCTTGAGTTGCTGGCGCACCTGCTTCCAATTCGTGGGCACGTTTTGCTTCCAAGATTACGAGTGAATATTTTGATGGAACCTTGTCGAGCAAGGTATCAATAGAGGGTTTTAACATCATTTGCTTGTACCTATTTTCTAAATTTTATCGGGTAGTTGGAGATTTCGGTAACATCTCCTGATAGTGACCAATGACACGATCCACACGGAAGTGTTCTGCTTCGATCACACGTTTGACACGCTCAGCAGCTAGGGGCACCTGATCGTTGACAATCGCATAATCATACTCACGCATAAGAGCAATTTCTTCCTTGGCTTTTTCGATTCGTTGGGCAATCACTTCTGCGCTGTCTGTTCCACGTCCTACCAAACGATCTTGCAATTCATCCAAATCTGGTGGTGTCAGAAAGATAAAGACAGCATCTGGAACCTTTTTCTTGACCTGAAGAGCACCTTGAACCTCAATTTCAAGGAAAACATCGATTCCCTTGTCCAAGGTTTCATTGACATAGGTCAGAGGAGTTCCATAGTAGTTGCCGACATATTCTGCATATTCCAACATCTGACCTTGACGAATCAGCTCTTCAAACTCTTCGCGAGTGCGGAAGAAATAGTCAACACCGTCCACTTCTCCAGGACGTTGTGCGCGTGTCGTCATCGATACAGAGTATTGAAATTGGTTTTCAGAACTCTCAAAAATCTCTCTTCTAACCGTTCCTTTTCCAACCCCTGAAGGACCAGAAAAAACGATTAGCAAGCCTCGGTCTGCCATTGTGTCTCCTTTTAGTCAGTCTGTAAAAATAAAATAAAATTTTCCTTCAGATAGTAGCATTTTACACAAACTATCCTTCTACAGTCTTTCTATCTAGTGTAACAAAAAAGCAGTAATTTTTCAACTGCTCTTTCTTATTTATTTAGCATAATCTACTGCACGAAGCTCACGAATCACGGTTACCTTGATATTTCCTGGGTAATCGAGATTGTTTTCAATTTTCTCACGAACTTTGTGAGCCAAGATTGTGACTTTGTCGTCCTTGATTTGTCCTGGATTGACCATGATGCGGATTTCACGTCCTGCTTGAAGGGCAAAGCTAGTTTGCACTCCCTCAAAGCCGTTAGCAATTTCTTCCAAATCATGAAGACGCTTGATGTAGCTTTCAAGAGACTCACTACGAGCACCTGGACGGGCTGCGCTCAAGGCATCTGCCGCAGCGACGATCACTGCAATGACACTTTCTGCTTCGACATCGCCGTGGTGGCTAGCAATCGTATTGACCACAACTGGGTGTTCCTTATACTTACGAGCCAATTCCATACCGATTTCAACGTGGCTACCCTCAACCTCGCGGTCAATAGCTTTCCCGATATCGTGAAGGAATCCAGCACGACGGGCAAGAGCCGCATTTTCACCAAGTTCGCTGGCCATGATACCAGCCAATTTAGCAACCTCAATCGAATGGCGCAAGACATTTTGTCCATAAGAAGTACGGAACTGCAAACGTCCCATAATCTTCATCAAGTCAGGGTGAAGGTTTGGCGCACCAATCTCATAGGCAGCTGCCTCACCGTATTCACGGATCTTATTGTCAATCTCTTGACGGTTTTTCTCAACCAACTCCTCGATACGAGCTGGGTGGATACGACCATCTTTGAGCAACATTTCCATAGTCATACGGGCAATCTCACGACGAATCGGGTCAAAACCTGACAAGGTTACCACTTCTGGTGTATCGTCGATAATCACATCAACCCCTGTCAAACTTTCAAAGGTACGAATGTTACGACCTTCACGACCAATAATGCGTCCCTTCATAGTATCATCTGGCAGATGAACTGTTGAGTTTGTTGACTCCGCTACATATTCACCAGCGATACGTTGCATAGCTTGAACCAAGATGTCCTTGGCCATTTTGTCAGAACGTTCCTTGACCTCTTGCTCAGCTTCGCGAATACGGCTGGCAATCTCCTTGGTCAAGTTTTCCTCTGTCTGAGCCAAGATAATATCTCGTGCTTCTGCCTGAGACAGGGCACCAATACGCTCTAACTCTGCTTCTTTTTGTCTTTCGACTTCCTCTAATTGCTCTTCACGCGCATCAAGGTTTTTCGCTCTATCAGAAATACTTTGTTCTTTTTGTTCAAGTGTTTGTTCTTTACTCGTCAAATTGTCGTCCTTACGGTCGAGGCTAGTAGCTCTCTCTGTCAAACGACTTTCGATTTGTTTGAGTTCCTGACGTTCTGATTTGAATTCAGCGTCCACTTCTTCACGGTATTTTCTGGCTTCTTCTTTGGCCTCCAATAGTGCTTCTTTTTTAAGAGACTTGCTTTCACGCTTGGCTTCATTAACAAGTAAATCTGCTTCACGCTCAGCTTGTCCACGTAAATTAGTTGCTTCTTGTTCAGCATTTAAAAGCATCAACTCCGCAGCTTCCTGAGATGATTTCATCTTAGCTGAGATGCTGACATATCCAATGACTAAACCAATGATGACGGCAAAAACAGCAATTGCAAGCGACATAATTTCCATGTTTTTACCTCATTTTATTGTTATTCCGAATGACATACATTCTTTTACATTCTACCATAAAAAAGTGATTTTCACAAACCTAAAATAGAATATGTTTTGAGGAAATTGGAACACGTTTGCTTAAATAAACTTCTTGTTTAGAAACAGTAGTTTAGTAGAGATTTGAGAAAAAGCCTACATTTCAGTAAACTTAGTTTGTTTCTATTCTAATCGGTACTCTTCCAAAATTCTGTTCTGCTATACTTGGATTTCCTAGTTGGTAAATCTGGTCTGCCTTTTGAGTCATGACATCCCAAGGCTCTTTGCCAATTCGGCTGACTAGACTGACCTGATCTTTCAAGGACTTGAGGTGTTGCCTGCCTTTTTCGGTAAAACCAAGAACATGAATGGCTTCTGGCAAGTCATTTTCTCTAGCCTGCACCAAGATATAGGTCAAGAGACGTCTGACACGCGCCTTGGTGTAGCGTTTGGTGGAAACCACCTCAACCAAGTCTTTCAGAGATTGGGCTGTTTTAATAGCCTCTTTAATGCGCACAGCCATTTCTTGATTGACCTGATAGATAGTGGTTAGGTCTGGATTGGACAAGGTTTGATAGCGAAGCAAGGGAAAATAGTCTTCCCAACTCACCTTATTAGCCTGCTCAAAGAGAGCAACAGATGGCATAAAGCGTTCTAAGAAGTCTTGGTCCTTCTGATGCTGACGCAGAGCTGTCGCCGAGGCAAAGTCCACATCTTTATCCACAGAATGGTAGCCCGCTCCCTGACGCTGAATCGGATACAGCCTGATGTTTCGTCCTGCAACTACCTTGGCATAGGCAAGGGCAAGAACATGATTGGGCGTATTGCCTGAAAAATCAAGATCTGCAAACTCCTTCCACATGGCTTGGGTTTTCTGGGGATAAGATAGGGAATCAGGTAGATTTTCCACAAATTTCTCCATCTCAACACTTTTCTCTGTGTATAAGTCAGCAATTTTCTGGTAGTCCAGAACTTCCTCTGTCCCAAAAGCTAGAGTATCAATCCCCAAACGCGCCAAGATATCCACAGCACCTTGACCAAAGAAATCTGCTGCCTGAACACTGACTAAAAAGGGCAATTCTACTACCAAATCTGCCCCATTTCCCAGTGCCATCTGGGCCCGTGTCCACTTGTCCACGATAGCAGGCTCACCTCTCTGCATGAAATTCCCAGACATGGCAACGATTTTCAGCCCCTTCGCCTGCTCAAGCAGGTATTTATGCCCATTATGAAAAGGATTAAACTCCGCGATAATACCTGTGATGGTCATAATGATCTCCTACTTCTGCGCCACAAAAAACCAACGGGTGCTGGTTTCTGTTGGCTCCTTGTCCTCAAAATCCGCATAGAGTTTGAAGGACTTGAATCCAGCCTGTTCCAGCAAAATATCATAGGTCAAAACCTCATAGGTTCGCTCCTCATGAACTTCATCGTGGCGACTAAAGGAACCGTCAGCCTCCTTGATAAAGAAGGTTAGTTCATGAACGATAGAGTGAGGCGCCGCGTCCTCGTAGGTATCCCATAGCATGGCAAAATCTTCCGCATTTTCATGGTAGGAATAGCCTGGAAAAACTTCATCTGTCTGGTAGGTCGAATGCACATCAAAGATGAAGATGCCATCTTCGTTGAGAGCATTATAGACTTCCTTAAAGACGTCCCCTACTTCCACCTCATCCTGCATATAGCAGATAGAGTCCGAATAACACGTGACAAAATCATATTGACCTGACTTGGACAAATCCAGCATATTGCCTTCAATAAATTCAATCTTTTGCTTGGCTGAAGCCGCTCTCTTTTCGGCAATCTTCAACATATCCGCACTCAAATCAAGACCAGTCACATCAAAACCAGCCTGAGAGAAGCGCACAGATTGAATTCCTGTCCCACAAGCCAGTTCCAAGAGTTTCTTTCTCTCCTTGGTCTTAGGCAAATGACGAAGCGAAAAATCCGTCCATCTATCGTATAAACTGTCGTCCATGACCGCATCGTAAACAGCCGCAAAAGTTTCATAAGTTGCCATAATCATGATACCGAGTCCGCCCGTAATTCGATAGAAAATTAGGAGCCTGAAGATGGAGCCGAGTTCCAAGGAAGGCTGTCTATTTTCCGAGAATTACAGGACGGGTTCAAATCCTTTCTAAGATACAAAGAGCCTTAAAAGCAAATAGTACATAGGAAACTTTCTTCCCTATCGTCAGATACAAAGAAAGTTACTTTTTCCCCTCATTTTTTAGCTCGTGTTCAGTTTCGAAATGAAGCAAACACGAGGCCCTTTACTTTCTATCCATTTTTTTCTAAAATAAGCAAAGAAACCCAGTTGACTACAACTGAGTTCGTCTTCTAAGCCAGAGTTTCAGATAAATCTACAGAATTCGCCTCATGCCATAGTTTTTCTAGGTTATAGTGGGCACGCATTTCTTCTGAAAAGACATGCACAACGACAGCGCCGAGGTCTAGTAGGACCCAGCCTCCAGCTGCATCACCTTCGACATGACTGCCTTTAAAGCCTGCTTGGGCTACTTTTTCACGGATATTATCAGCGATAGCATCCAACTGACGGCTATTCATTGAGCTAGTAATAACAAAATAGTCTGTCACACTGGTCAAATCTTGTACATCAAGTGCAAGGATATCCTCTGCACGTTTCTCATCCGCCGCTTTCACGACTAGTTCTAGTAATTCTTTTTCGTTCATTTAGTCCTCTTTCAAATAGTGCACAAAGGCGTTATAGGTTTCAAGGGTTTGGGGATAGATTGGGAATCCCTGATGAGCTAGATGTTCCACGGTACGAGCTGTTTCGTAGGCCACCGCCTTATTAAGCGATAGACTCGCAATCTCACGCGCTACATCTACTCCAGGAAAGGCACGATTGTGCTCTATATAGTCTGCGACATAGATAACCTTGTCTAGGTCTGTCATCTGAGCCGCCCCGACTGTATGGATTTCAATAGCTCGCAGGATTTCAGAATCATGCAAATTCAAATCTTCCTGAATCTTGTAGATGCCAACCATGCCATGCCAGACATTATTGCCCCAGTTCTTGAGGTCAGGATCTAGCTGATGACGGTCAATCAAATCCAGAAATTCCTGATCTGACAGCTTTTTAGCATAGTCATGAAGAAGGCCTGCAAGACCTGCTTTCTCGACATCGACTCCAAAGCGCTGAGCCAGTTCTATGGCTGCACGCTCCACACCCAAACAATGGGTTAAGCGTTTTTCAGGCAGAAGCTCTGCCATTTTTTCCAACAAAGCCTCGCGAGAGCAGTTGATATAGTCTTGATAGGCCATCAGTAGAGCCCCTCCTTCTCGATGTAGTCTAGCACAGGCTGAGGCAGGAGAAAGTTGGGTTTCCGACCTTGGGCAAGGAAGTCACGCACCATGCTGGACGAGATATCCATGAGAGGCACATCCACCCAGATAACTGGGTAAGAAGTCCCAGCCTTGTAGCGTGGGCGCTGAACTCCCACAAACTGAACCATATCAACTAACTCATCAATTCTATACCACTTAGGCAGATAGTCCACCATGTCGGCACCGATGATAAAGTAATAATCCGTGTCTGGATTCTTCTCAGTTAGAAGCTTCATGGTATCGTAGGTGTAGGAAATACCCTTGCGCTCCAACTCAATGGTTTCAATAGCTAATCCTTCAATCCCCTCAATAGCCAACTCAAGCATCTTGAGACGATGGTGTTCAGGGATTGTTTCCTTTTTATCTACATGAGGGGGTTGGTATTCAGGCATGAGCAAGACTTGATCCAGTCCCAACTGCTGCCGTACTTGATCCGCAACAATGAGATGGGCATTGTGAACAGGGTTAAAATTCCCCCCTAAAATCCCGACTTGTTTGCGTTTTTTCTCCTTGATTTCTGGCTCCAACTCTACCTTGGTAAAGGGAGTCAATAATTCGATTGCCATAGGCTAGTCTCCTTTATTTCTCTGTAAAAACAGTTATTTGGAGTAGGTTTTTAGATTTCTTTGACTTTTTTAGAAATCTTGCGATTTTCTTTCTTGCTGGATTGTTTAAACAAAATCAAGATGCGTCCGATTTTTTGGACTGTATCCACACCGATTTCTTCTTCCAAGATTTCAGCTACTTCGTGGATGTTTTCATCTGTATTTTGCAAGAGTGTAACCTTAATCAATTCCCGTGCGTCAAGAGCCCGACGGACGCTGGTTTTGATTTGGTCGTTAAGTCCATTTTTCCCGATTTGGATGATGGGTTTGAGAGTGTGTGCCTGACTGTTGAGGAAGGCACGTTGTTTTGATGTTAATGACATAATTTTCTTCCTTGTTTTTTGATAGTTATTTTAGGTGGTGAGGGACGGTCGGAACTAATTTCCCAAAGATCTCATCTTTGAAAAATGGATTTCCTGACCTCATAATTGAGCCTTGGTCTCAATTGTGCCCCTTGCCAATCTAACGATTGGCAAGACCCCACGGCAATAACTATCTCTTTATGAGCTCACTTTGTTCGCTCAGTGATTTTATTTTAAATAATTGCTTTTCGTGCGACGACTGCGACACCTTCTGGTCCCCAGACGGCGACTTTGGCTGTGCCTGTTACGCGGATCCAGCCTAGGCCTGAGATGACTAGGTCTGTCTTTTCCTTAATGTTAAATACATGCTGAACTAGTTTTGGAAAATCTTCTTTTTCCTTGCTATTTGGTGGTGTCAGAAGAGTTCCGAGGTGCTTGTCGTAAAAGGCACTCGCTCCTTCGAGCTTGGTTCGGTGGAGTTTGAGTTCATTGTCAAAGAAAGCAGTAAATCCTTGCTTTTCTCCTGATATAAAGTCAAAGCGTCCGAGACCACCTAAAAACAGGGTTTGTTCAGGATTGAGCTGATAGGTTTTGGGCTTGATTTCCTTTTTGGGGCTGACATACTTGAGGTTTTTAGCCGTCAAGTAGTGGGCCATCTGGTGGCGGTGGATGATCCCCGGCGTATCGTAGATATAAGAACCATCATCAAGCGGAATCTCGATCTTGTCCAAGGTTGTCCCTGGGAAGCGCGAAGTTGTAATCACGTTCTGATCACCCGTAATTTCTTGGATAATAGCATTGATTAGAGTTGATTTTCCAACGTTGGTCACACCGACCACATAGACATCGCGGCCCTTACGGTAGTGTTCAATCTTGTCAATGACTTCCTTAATAGCATGTTTGTTTTGGGCTGAAGTTAGGACGACATCAACTGGACGAAGCCCTTCTTCATGGGCACGTTCCATGAGCCACTGGCTAATCTTGCCTGGTTTAACAGACTTGGGCAAGATATCTTTTTTATTTCCAACTAAGAGGACATCATTGCCCGAGACAAAACGTGGCAAGCCTGGGATAACAGAGCCATTAAAATCAAAGATATCAATGACATTGACCACCAAGGCATCACTGTCTCCCACCTCGTGCAAGAGCTTGAGGAAATCATCGTCCGTCAACTGGACATCCGTGATTTCATTGTAGTGGCGGAGACGGAAACAGCGTTGGCAATAGACTTCGCCAGTCTCCAAACCTTTTTCAAGTGCCGACTGGGGGGTAAATCCAAGACCAGACTTGTCTGTTGTCTGAATGGTTGCTCCACAGCCAATACAGAGAATTTCTTCCATAGTTAAATTCCTTTTTTATATGTAATCGGTCCGTACTTTTCAGTGATTTTTCGCTTCACACGGCGCTCACGAGCTCGGTTGATCTGCGTTTTGATCGAGTCATGTTGGACCAAGGGTTTGACTAAAATCGAGCGAATGCCTGCACGGTGGGCTGCTCGTATATCTGTCATGAGCTGGTCGCCAACCATGACCACTTCACTTTTCTCATAATGAAATTCCTTCATGGCACGGTCAATCCCAAATGTGAAGGGCTTCAGAGCCCAATAAACGTAGTCAATCCCAAATTTCTCAACTGCTCGTTGGACGCGTTTTTTAGTGTTATTTGATACCACAATGATGCGAATGCCCGCGTCCCGAAGATCATGTAGCCATTGCTTCATCTCTGGCGTCCCATCAGGGTTGTTCCAAGCAATGAGGGTATTGTCCAAATCGACCAAAACAGCCTTGATTCCATGCGCCTGCAGGCTTGGGACTGTCAGATCATAGACTGCTTCCACAGCAAAGTCTGGCATGTAGTTTTCAATCACCATTCTGGCTCCTTTTCTTAACTTTTTTTCGCAATTTTCCTTAGCAACAACGACAGGACAATCCACAAACCAGCACTGGTCAAACTAATGTAGAGCCAAGCATGGGGCTCATCTGTTAAAGGTAGCGGAACATTCATTCCGAAAAAGCCTGTCACTACTGCCAAAACCGCTAGCAAGACTGAAATGATGGTCAAGGTTGTCAAATTATCATTCAGATTATTGTTTAGAATGTTGTTGTAAGATGCTGATAGTTGTTGAAGGACTTGAGAAATCAAGTCTGTCATGGATACCAGCTGATGAGCCTCAATCATCGCGTCATCAAATTGCTCTCTCTCAACCTCGTTAAAACTGCGATAAAGGGCATGCCCTTGAATATGTTCTAGCAACATGCGATTTTGCTTGGCAGCCGCAGTAAGATAAACCATACCAGTCTCCAAGTCAGAAAGGGCAAAAAGGTTTTTCTTAGTTGTCCGCTGGCGCAAGAGGCCATTGACCTCGTCCTTACTCTTATCCATCTGCTCGATGACAGGATAGTAGGCATTGCTGATGATTTCCAGACTGGCAAAGAGAAACTTGTAAATCGAAAGCAGGTCATGACTCTCCAGATAACGGGTCATCTGTTCAATGACATAGGCGTTCTTGGTATTACTAATGGTAATCAGGCGACGATGTTCCACGATAAAGGTCATGGGAAAAGCTTCATAGTATGCCTTATCCTTTTTCAAGTTCAAGACATTGTAGATAAAGGTCACAGTCCCATTTTCACGGTGATAATCCATGTGGGCACGCTCATTTCTATCCAGCGCATATTCGATGGTTTCCTTGTCCAAACCGTAGATTTCAGAAAGGTCCTCTAGTTTTTTCAACTTGTCCAAATCTAGGTTAATCCAGGTACAACCATTGCCCAACTGTTTTTCTAAAAACATCTTCTCTCCTTTACCAAACTCTTTCTATTGTACCATAAATCTGCTAAAATTTCAGGCCTGGTCTGTTCGAGAGAAATTGCTGACGACGGTGATATTCCGATTAGGAACGAAGTGTAGAACCTGATCTTCTCCTCTGAGTTGAGTTGTTCGAATGCCAACACTAACCACCTTGCCCGATACAGTAATAGGACCATTTGTCAGAACGACCTCATCTCCCACATCCAGTTGACGTTCAAAAAGGATGAAAAAGCCATTGATGACATCAGACAGAAAACCTTGGGCTCCCATACCAATAGCCACCCCAGCAATCCCGGCTCCAGCAAGCAAACTAGAAACTGGCAAACCCAAAATAGACAAGATACAATAAAGTAAAAAGAAATAAAGGGTATAATTAAACACATTCTCTAATAAACGTGAGATGGTTTTCTGACGCCCGACATCATGACGAGACATTTTTAGAGAAGGTTTAACAATTCTCTGCACCATGGTATGGAGCAATTTCTTAGCTATATAGAAAAGTAAAAATAGGAATAACAGAGAAATTAACTTGGTTAAGATATTTTCAATAATCGTTGTTATATCAAGCTTATTGAGGTAGGTTTGAATAAATTCTTTCATAGAAAACTCCTTTCATTTATTATACCATACTTTCACAAGTGATGAATCTCCATAAATATTCAAAAATAATAGCAAAAATAGACAGAAAATTCTTGATTTTAGCTCATATTTATACTATAATCATAAACATTACACAACAAAAGGAGATTGTTATGAAAAAATTCATTCATGCTTGGAATAAGGCAAGCCTAATCAAACGGATTTTGATTGGCATGCTTATTGGAGGAACCCTAGGACTGACACTTCCTAACATTTCAGGAATTGGTTTACTTGGAGATCTCTTTGTTGGTGGCCTTAAAGCCATCGCACCAATTCTGGTATTTGCCCTCGTTGCTAACGCCCTTTCCCAACATCAAAAGGGACAAGATAGCAACATGAAAACGGTTATCTTCCTTTACTTGGTAGGAACCTTTGCAGCGGCACTTGTTGCTGTCCTAGCAAGTTTCATAGTACCTGTTGAAATTACCCTAAATAGTGCTAATACCGATATTGCTCCACCAGATGGAATTGGCCAGGTCCTCAGCAACCTCTTACTCAAACTGGTTGACAATCCAGTCAATGCCCTTGTCACAGCCAACTACATCGGTATCCTATCTTGGGCAGTTGTTTTCGGTATTGCTATGAGAGAAGCCAGCAAAAATAGTAAAGAATTGCTAAAAACCATGGCTGATGTGACTTCTAAGATTGTCGAATGGATCATCAACCTAGCTCCGTTTGGAATCCTTGGTCTTGTCTTCAAAACCATCTCTGATAAGGGAATCGGAAGCCTAGCTAACTATGGAATCTTGCTTGCCCTCTTGGTGACAACTATGTTCTTTGTGGCTCTGGTAGTCAATCCACTAATTGCCTTCCTCTTTATGAAGAGAAATCCTTATCCCCTCGTTTGGAAATGTTTGCGTGTCAGCGGTGTGACAGCCTTCTTCACTCGTAGTTCTGCGGCTAACATCCCTGTCAACATGAAACTTTGTCACGACCTTGGACTAGATCCAGATACCTATTCGGTTTCTATCCCACTCGGCTCTACTATCAACATGGCCGGGGCAGCGATTACTATTAACGTTTTAACCCTTGCTGCAGTAAATACTTTGGAAATTCCTGTTGACTTTGCGACAGCCTTTGTCCTCAGTGTTGTAGCAGCAATATCAGCCTGTGGTGCTTCTGGTATTGCCGGAGGATCCCTCCTTCTTATCCCAGTTGCTTGTAGCCTTTTCGGTATTTCTAACGATATTGCCATGCAAGTTGTTGGGGTTGGATTTGTGATTGGGGTCATCCAAGATTCATGTGAAACAGCTCTCAATTCTTCTACTGACGTCCTCTTTACTGCTGTTGCCGAATACGCAGCAGCCCGTAAAAAATAACTCATAAAGACAAGCCTGCTCAGGTCTTGTCTTTTCCGCTTTTATTCTAACTTACTAGGAAATCCATATGTCTATTAGCCAACGTACGACCAAGCTCATCTTAGCTACCTGTCTTGCCTGTCTTCTTGCTTATTTTCTCAATCTCTCCTCAGCAGTTTCAGCTGGAATCATTGCCCTCTTGAGCCTATCCGATACCCGTAGAAGTACCTTAAAACTGGCCCGCAATCGCCTCTTTTCCATGCTTCTAGCTCTAGCTATTGGGGTTTTGGCTTTTCACTTGAGCGGATTTCATATCTGGAGCCTTGGCCTCTATCTAGCCCTCTATGTGCCTCTAACCTACAAGATGGGCTGGGAAATTGGCATCACACCAAGCACGGTTTTGGTTAGCCATCTCTTGATTCAAGAGTCAACCTCTCCAAACCTTCTAGTCAATGAATTCCTTCTCTTTGCAATCGGTACAGGATTTGCCTTACTTGTCAATCTCTACATGCCTTCACGAGAAGAGGAAATTCATCACTACCACACATTAGTAGAAGAAAATTTAAAAGATATCCTCCAGCGCTTTAAATATTATTTATCCAGAGGGGATGGACGCAATCGAGCACAGCTGGTTGAAGAATTGGATACCCTTTTGGAAGAAGCCCTTAGACTGGTCTATCTAGATCACTCTGACCACCTCTTGCACCAGACGGACTACCATATCCACTATTTTGAGATGAGACAGCGACAAAGTCGTATCCTGAGAAATATGGCCCAGCAAATCAACACCTGTCACCTAGCTGCCAGTGAGAGCCTGATTTTAGCCCAACTCTTTTCAAAAATTGCAGGCCAACTAAGCCAGACCAATCCTGCTTCTGATTTGCTAGATGAAATTGAACGTTATCTGGAAGTCTTCCGTAATCGCAGTCTGCCCAAGACAAGAGAAGAATTTGAAACCCGTGCCACGCTCCTACAACTCCTACGTGAAGCAAAAACCTTCATCCAAGTAAAAGTTGACTTTTACCAAAAATATGGACAGTAAAAAAGAAAACTTCAGACCAATCACAAAAGGTGAATATCTGAAGTTTTCTTTTATTTGTAAGTTATTACCATAAAGGTTAATAGTAAAACGAATAAGGCTTAATATTCAACATCTTTTTATAGAATGCTGAGATAAAATACTGCAAAGTTTGCAGTATTATTATCCACTACACGGAGTTTAGCAAATCGAGTCTATTTGCAAACGAAGTTAGTAAAACAGTTACCGCTTCCTTACCATTACGACGGAAAAATCCACGAATCAATATCATTCGCGGACTTTTACTAGTGAAGCGTTTAGGTAGACCGTCATAGCGGTTACCTATTATTAGATTACGACACTGAGTTTTACGAAGCGACAATATTCGTAAAACTTTACTAGTGGAGCGCCCAGCCAAGTTCCATAGAAACTTGGCGTTAGTTACTTAGATTGTTACACAATCAAGTAACTTTGGCGATCTACATTTTTTCCTCCAACTCTACGTCTGGATACTTATCAGCAAACCAACGGAGGGCAAAGTCATTTTCAAAGAGGAAGACTGGTTGGTCAAAACGGTCTTTGGCCAAGATATTTCGGCTTGATGACATGCGTTCATCTAGGTCCTCAGGCTTAATCCAACGAACGGTCTTTTTACCCATTGGGCTCATGACTACTTCCGCATTGTACTCGCCTTCCATACGGTGCTTAAAGACTTCAAACTGGAGTTGACCTACCGCTCCCAGCATGTACTCACCTGTTTGGTAATTCTTATAAAGCTGAATAGCACCTTCTTGCACCAATTGCTCAATCCCCTTGTGGAAGGATTTTTGCTTCATGACATTCTTAGCAGAAACTTTCATGAAAATTTCAGGTGTAAAGGTTGGGAGTGGTTCAAACTCAAACTTGTTTTTTCCAACTGTCAAGGTATCCCCAACTTGATAAGTACCTGTATCGTAAACCCCGATGATATCTCCAGCTACGGCATTGGTCACATTCTCACGACTTTCCGCCATAAACTGGGTAACATTCGACAGTTTAGCCCCCTTACCAGTACGAGGCAGGTTGACACTCATGCCACGCTCAAATTCGCCTGATACGATACGGACAAAGGCGATACGGTCACGGTGACGAGGGTCCATGTTGGCTTGGATTTTAAAGACAAAGCCTGAGAAATCCTTGTCGTAAGGATCCACAATTTCTCCGTCTGTTTTCTTGTGTCCATGTGGTTCTGGAGCAAACTTGAGGAAGGTTTCAAGGAAGGTCTGCACACCAAAGTTTGTCAAAGCTGAACCGAAGAAGACAGGTGTCAATTCTCCAGCCAGAATAGCTTCCTCTGAAAACTCATTCCCAGCTTCATTTAAAAGTTCAATATCATCTTTAACTTGCTCGTAGAAAGGATTACTTCCAAAAAGCTTGTCCCCATCTTCCAGACTAGCGAAACGCTCATCTCCTTTATAGAGTTCCAAGCGTTGGTTATAGAGGTCATACAAACCCTCAAAGGCTTTCCCCATCCCAATCGGCCAGTTCATCGGGTAGCTAGCAATGCCTAAAACTTCTTCCAATTCTTGCAAGAGATCCAGTGGCTCACGACCGTCACGGTCAAGCTTGTTCATAAAGGTAAAGACTGGAATACCACGATGTTTGACAACTTCAAATAATTTCTTAGTTTGGGCCTCGATACCCTTGGCAGAGTCCACCACCATGACAGCAGCATCCACCGCCATCAAGGTCCGATAGGTATCTTCTGAGAAGTCCTCGTGCCCTGGTGTGTCTAGGATATTGACGCGCTTACCATCGTAGTCAAACTGCATAACAGATGAAGTAACCGAAATTCCACGTTGTTTCTCGATATCCATCCAGTCAGACTTGGCAAAAGTTCCTGTTTTCTTCCCTTTTACCGTACCAGCCTCACGAATCTCGCCCCCAAAATAGAGCAACTGCTCAGTGATGGTTGTTTTCCCCGCGTCCGGGTGAGAGATGATGGCAAAAGTACGGCGTTTCTTAATTTCTTCTTGAATATTCATAAGTTCTCTTTCTTTGATTCTCTATTTTTAGTTGTTTCAATAGCTAAGAATGATTTTTACATTGGATTTTACCATTCCTTTCAACTTACCTATTATAGCGAATTTCAGGGAGTTTTTCAATTGCTCATCTGATGAAAAGGTAAGCTAGAGTACTGATTTTACCTGATTTCTCTTTTTCCACCGTTTTTTGAACAAGATATCAAAGAGAACCAGTGCCAGTGAGAGGATTACGGACACAAGAAGATACTTTAGCCACAAGGGGGCATCCGGAATAAAAGGTGTCTTGTTTAAGAGACCATAATTCCCACCAGTCACCTGATTAACCCCAACTAGAAAGAGATTGAGGATAAAGGTATAGGCTACAATCATATATTTCTTGAGTAGGCTCTTGTCATAGTGATTCATCAAGTAGACCAAGGAGTTCACCAAAAGAGCATAGTGCCCAATTAAGAATGAAAAGCTAGTAATATGCGGAAAATCATAGGGATCAAAAACGGGGTAAACCAGTGCAAAGACCGCTCCACTTGCTCCTAAAAGAGCAAAATACTGCTTGCTTCGCCATTTATCTGGCAAGAAAACCACCGCAAACATAGCTAAACGGCAATGATAAAAAGGGAGACTATTAGAAAAGGGAATACCAAAACCAACATACCAGCTATAAAGAGCTAGCAACTGGAGGACCTGAACCCCCTTAAACAAGAGGACAAATTTGGGATTTTTGTGATAAGCAAGTGCCCCATAAATACAAAGCACTAAGACAAGCATCATAACCCCATACCAAAAAAGCGAAATAGGAGGAGGGACCGTCTGAGATCTGGTGATAAATTGATGGAACATGTTCCTATCCTAACTCTTATTTTTTCTTTTTTCTAGTTTAACCATTATAGCGAATTAAAAACGATTTTTCAATTTCTATTTCTTTTTAGTTTGGCTCCCTTATTTATAGGAAAATATGGTAAAATAGAACAGACTAAAAATCATCATTTCACGAAAGGATGCAAGATGAAAATTACGCAAGAAGAGGTAACACACGTTGCCAATCTTTCAAAATTAAGATTCTCTGAAGAAGAAACTGCTGCCTTTGCGACTACCTTGTCTAAGATTGTTGACATGGTTGAGTTGCTGGAGGAAGTTGACACAACTGGTGTCGCACCTACTACGACCATGGCTGACCGCAAGACTGTACTCCGCCCTGATGTGGCCGAAGAAGGAACAGACCGCGACCGCTTGTTTAAAAACGTACCTGAAAAAGACAACTACTATATCAAGGTACCAGCTATCCTAGACGATGGAGGAGATGCCTAATGACTTTTAACAATAAAACCATTGAAGACTTGCACAATCTCCTTGTTTCTAAGGAAATTTCTGCAACTGAATTGACCCAAGCAACGCTTGAAGATATCCAATCTCGCGAGACAGCTATCAACGCTTTCGTCACAATCGCTGAAGAGCAAGCTCTTGCTCAAGCCAAAGCTATTGATGAAGCTGGAATTGACGCTGATAATGTCCTTTCAGGAATTCCACTTGCAGTTAAAGACAATATCTCTACTGATGGTATTCTCACAACTGCTGCTTCAAAAATGCTCTACAACTATGAGCCTATCTTTGATGCGACAGCCGTTGCCAAGGCAAAAGCGAAAGGCATGATTGTCGTAGGGAAAACCAACATGGACGAGTTTGCCATGGGTGGATCAGGTGAGACTTCTTACTACGGTGCCACTAAAAATGCTTGGGACCACAGCAAGGTCCCTGGTGGATCATCAAGTGGTTCTGCTGCAGCTGTAGCCTCAGGACAAGTCCGCTTGTCACTTGGTTCTGATACTGGTGGATCTATCCGCCAACCTGCTGCCTTCAATGGGATCGTCGGTCTCAAACCAACCTACGGAACAGTTTCACGTTTCGGTCTCATTGCCTTTGGTAGTTCATTAGACCAGATTGGACCTTTCGCTCCGACTGTTAAGGAAAATGCCTTCTTGCTCAATGCTATTGCAAGCGAAGATGCCAAAGACTCTACTTCTGCTCCTGTCCACATTGCCGACTTTACTTCAAAAATCGGTCAAGACATCAAGGGCATGAAAATTGCTTTACCTAAAGAATATCTTGGCGAAGGAATTGACCCAGAGGTTAAGGAAACCATTCTGAACGCAGCCAAACACTTTGAAAAACTTGGTGCTATTGTTGAAGAAGTGAGCCTACCTCACTCAAAATACGGTGTTGCCGTTTACTACATCATCGCTTCATCAGAAGCTTCATCAAACTTGCAACGCTTTGACGGTATCCGTTACGGCTATCGTGCAGAGGATGCGACAAACCTTGATGAAATCTATGTAAACAGCCGTAGCCAAGGTTTCGGTGAAGAGGTGAAACGCCGTATCATGCTGGGTACTTTCAGCCTTTCATCAGGTTACTATGACGCCTACTATAAGAAAGCTGGTCAGGTTCGTACACTCATCATTCAAGATTTCGAAAAAGTCTTTGCGGATTATGACTTGATTTTGGGACCAACTGCTCCTAGTGTTGCTTATGACTTGGACTCACTCAACCATGACCCAGTTGCCATGTACTTGGCTGACCTTTTGACCATCCCAGTCAACTTGGCAGGTCTTCCAGGGATTTCGATTCCTGCTGGATTCTCTCAAGGTCTGCCTGTTGGTCTACAATTAATTGGTCCTAAGTATTCTGAGGAAACCATTTACCAAGTTGCTGCTGCTTTTGAAGCAACAACAGACTACCACAAACAACAACCCGTGATTTTTGGAGGTGACAACTAATGAACTTTGAAACAGTCATCGGACTTGAAGTCCACGTAGAGCTCAACACCAATTCAAAAATCTTCTCACCTACTTCTGCCCACTTTGGAAATGACCAAAATGCCAACACTAACGTCATTGACTGGTCCTTCCCAGGAGTTCTGCCAGTTCTCAATAAAGGTGTTGTTGATGCCGGTATCAAAGCTGCTCTTGCCCTCAATATGGACATCCATAAAAAGATGCACTTTGACCGCAAGAACTACTTCTACCCTGATAATCCCAAAGCTTACCAAATTTCTCAGTTTGATGAGCCAATCGGTTATAACGGCTGGATTGAAGTCGAGCTAGAAGACGGTACGACCAAGAAAATCGGTATCGAACGTGCTCACCTAGAAGAAGACGCTGGTAAAAACACCCACGGTACAGACGGCTACTCTTACGTTGACCTCAACCGCCAAGGTGTGCCTTTGATCGAGATTGTATCTGAAGCCGATATGCGTTCACCAGAAGAAGCCTATGCTTACCTAACAGCCCTCAAGGAAGTTATCCAGTACGCTGGCATTTCTGACGTTAAGATGGAAGAAGGTTCTATGCGTGTGGATGCCAATATTTCTCTTCGCCCTTATGGTCAAGAGAAATTCGGTACCAAAACTGAGTTGAAGAACCTCAACTCCTTCTCAAATGTTCGCAAAGGTCTTGAATACGAAGTTCAACGTCAAGCTGAAATCCTTCGCTCAGGTGGTCAAATCCGCCAAGAAACACGTCGTTACGATGAGGCTAACAAAGCAACTATCCTCATGCGTGTCAAGGAAGGCGCTGCTGACTACCGCTACTTCCCAGAACCAGACCTACCTCTCTTTGAAATCTCAGACGAGTGGATTGAGGAAATGCGGACTGAGTTACCAGAGTTTCCAAAAGAACGCCGTGCGCGCTACGTCTCTGACCTCGGCTTGTCAGACTATGATGCCAGCCAGTTGACCGCAAACAAAGTCACTTCTGACTTCTTTGAAAAAGCTGTTGCCCTTGGTGGCGATGCTAAGCAAGTCTCAAACTGGCTCCAAGGAGAAGTTGCTCAGTTCTTGAACGCTGAAGGTAAGACACTGGAACAAATCGAATTGACACCAGAAAACTTGGTTGAAATGATTGCCATCATCGAAGACGGCACTATCTCGTCTAAGATTGCCAAGAAAGTCTTTGTCCACCTAGCTAAAAATGGTGGTGGCGCGCGTGAATACGTGGAAAAAGCGGGTATGGTTCAAATCTCCGATCCAGCTGTCCTGATTCCAATTATCCACCAAGTCTTTGCGGATAATGAAGCAGCCGTTGCCGACTTCAAGTCAGGCAAACGTAACTCAGATAAGGCTTTCACAGGCTTCCTCATGAAAGCAACCAAAGGCCAAGCCAACCCACAAGTCGCCCTTAAACTTCTTGCACAGGAATTGGCCAAGTTGAAAGAAGATTAATATGTAAAAGAAACCAGCCCTAAGGTTGGTTTCTTCTTGACAAAGACAAAGAAAGCGTTTACAATATTACATGTAAAGTTTCCTAAAAGGAAAACTAAAAATCGCAACAATAAGGAGTTATTCATATGGCTACAATGAAAGCAGCTCGCTGGCATGCAGCAAAAGATGTTCGTATTCAAGAAGTAGAAGTCCCTGAGGTACTTCCGCACCAAGTAAAAGTTGCTGTTAAATTCACAGGAATTTGTGGTACTGACCTCCACGAATTTTTAGATGGCCCTATCTTCATCCCAACAGAAGAACATGTCTATTCTGGTCAAAAAGCACCAGTAACACTGGGACATGAATTTTCTGGTGAAATTGTAGAAGTCGGAAGCGATGTTACTCGTGTTAAAGTTGGTGATCGTGTTGCTATAGAACCAATTCTAGCTAAGAATAACTTAGTTGGTAATTATAATTTGGATCCAAACCTTAATTTTGTTGGTTTGGCTGCAGATGGTGGATTTGCCAAATATTGTGTTTTAGACGGTGACTTAGTACATGTCATTCCAGATAGCTTAAGCTATGAGCAAGCTGCTCTCACTGAGCCAGCTGCTGTTGCAGTTTATGCAGTTCGTCAATCAGCACTAAAAGCTGGTGATACTGCTGCTGTCTTTGGCTTAGGTCCGATTGGTCTCTTAATTGTAGAAGCCCTTCGTGCAGCGGGTGCTTCTAAGATTTATGCTGTTGAACTATCACCTGAACGTCAAGCAAAAGCTGAAGAGTTAGGAGCTATCGTTGTCCGTCCGGAAGAAGGTGAAACAGCTGTTGAAGCTATTCATCGTTTAACAAACGGTGGTGTAGATGTTTCCTATGAAGTAACGGGTGTGCCAGTAGTTTTAGGACAAGCCTTAGCTGCCGTACATAAAGCAGGTGAGTGCATGGTGGTCTCTATCTGGGAACGAGAAGCAAATATTAATCCGAATGAATTTGCAATCCAAGAAAAGACACTAAAAGGAATCATTGCTTATCGTCATATCTTCCCTAAAGTATTAGAATTGATGGAACAAGGCTACTTCTCTGCTGAAAAATTAGTTACTAAGAAAATTAAATTGGAAAATATCGTCGAAGAAGGCTTTATCGAATTAACTCAAGATAAGTCACAAATTAAAATTTTGGTAGAACCAGAATAAAAATCAATCTTTTTAAGACAATACTAACAGGTCGGAGTAAACTTACTTCGACCTTTTGAAATATAATACTCTTCGAAAATCTCTTCAAACCACGTCAGCTTCCATCTGCAACCTCAAAACAGTGTTTTGAGCAACCTGCGGCTTGCTTCCTAGTTTGCTCTTTGATTCCCATTGAGTATGAGAAGAAATATAGTGGATACTCTTTAACATTAACCACTCCACCTGACTAGGCAATATTCTTTTTCACTCCTACCAAATCCCATTAACTATTTTGGCTTTATTTCCAGAAGATTTTATGGTAAAATGAAGAGTAATAATATTTATTAAAGAGGTAAAAACATGATTGAAGCAAGCAAATTGAAAGCTGGTATGACATTTGAAACTGCAGACGGAAAATTAATCCGCGTTTTGGAAGCTAGCCACCACAAACCAGGTAAAGGGAACACAATCATGCGTATGAAATTACGTGATGTCCGTACTGGTTCTACTTTTGACACAAGCTACCGTCCAGAAGAAAAATTCGAACAAGCTATTATCGAAACTGTCCCAGCTCAATACTTGTACAAAATGGATGAAACTGCCTACTTCATGAACACTGAAACTTACGACCAATACGAAATCCCAGTCGTAAACGTTGAAAATGAATTGCTTTACATCCTTGAAAACTCTGATGTGAAAATCCAATTCTACGGAACTGAAGTAATCGGTGTAACTGTACCAACTACTGTTGAATTGACAGTAGCTGAAACACAACCATCTATCAAGGGTGCTACTGTTACAGGTTCTGGTAAACCAGCAACTATGGAAACTGGACTTGTTGTCAACGTTCCTGACTTCATCGAAGCTGGACAAAAATTGATCATCAACACTGCAGAAGGAACTTACGTTTCTCGTGCCTAATCTCTAGAAAGAGGTCATTCTATGGGAATTGAAGAACAATTTGGCGAAATCGTTATCGCTCCACGTGTACTTGAAAAAATCATTGCCATCGCAACTGCTAAAGTTGATGGTGTCCACTCATTTTCAAATAAATCCGTATCTGATACCCTATCAAAACTCTCTCTTGGTCGTGGCGTCTACTTAAAAGAAAGCAACGAAGAGCTAACTGCTGACATCTATCTCTACCTTGAGTACGGTGTGAAAGTACCAAAAGTGGCTCTTGCTATTCAAAAAGCAGTAAAAGATGCTGTCCGTGATATGGCTGATGTGGAACTTGCTGCTGTTAACATCCATGTTGCAGGAATCGTTCCAGATAAAACACCAAAACCTGAGTTGAAAGATCTATTTAACGAGGACTTCCTCAATGACTAGTCCATTATTAGAATCTAGACGCGAACTTCGTAAATGCGCTTTTCAAGCTCTCATGAGCCTTGAATTCGACACAGATATGGAAACAGCTTGTCGCTTTGCCTACACACATGACCGTGAAGATGAAGATGTGCAAATCCCTGCCTTTCTGATGAACTTGGTTTCTGGCGTTCAAGCTCAAAAAGACGAGTTGGATAAACAAATCAACCAGCACCTCAAGTCAGGCTGGACAGTTGAACGATTGACCTTGGTCGAAAAAAACTTACTACGCTTAGGTATCTTTGAAATCACATCATTTGATACACCTCAGCTGGTAGCAGTCAATGAAGCTATTGAACTTGCTAAGAATTTTTCAGATCAAAAATCAGCCCGTTTTATCAATGGACTGCTTAGTCAATTTGTAACTGAAGAATAGTAAATAGAAAAAGTGTTTGACAGACATCAAACACTTTTTTCATTGCCTCCCATTATCTTAAAAAGTGGTAATAGACATAATTATAAACAAAAATCCAGAGGGGGGTTGCATGGTTGAGAAAGTTAAAAAAACTATGGCAGAGAATCGTTAATCTAAGATTATCGGTAGAACGATAAACAAGGGCGAAAAAGAGACCAATCACACTATAATATAATAAACTAATCGGGTCTCGATGAGATAGTATCAAATGACTGAGTCCAAAGATCAGGCCTGATAGGATGACATCTAAATAATACTTTGACTTAGGAAAGAAGGTATTCATAAAATACCCTCTATCAAGAGTCTCCTCAAAAATAGGACCGATGATTACAGGCAGGACAAAAGATAAGATAGTCGATAAAAACGTTGGTTGTCCATTTGAAAGAACAACGGTAAAATACTCATCATGAATATTCCTATGATTAATCAAATGAGCATAGCGTGCCCAAAAATTACCGAGAATCTGATAAACCACATAACCTGAAAATAAGTAAAAGACAAATGACCAGTTCCATCTCTTTTCCTCAAAGATAAAGAGCATCTCTTTCTTTTTTAACCACCAAATTAATAGAAGGAAACTTCCTACTAATCCCATTGTTAAAATAAGAGAATAGACATCAGCGCCTAACCCTAAAATTATCGTCACATACAATCCAATTGTTTGTGGTAAATAGGTAGATAGTAAAATAATAAGCAAAAATATGCCAAATTGTCTTAGTTTCTCTATGTTTCTCATCATACTTTTTTTGAAAGATTATCCTGCTCGGAGGCCATACTTCCAAGCATCCCTATAAGAATTAAGCGCCCCTTGCCCCATATAAGGAGCAAAGTCTCTATAATATAACCATCTTCCCTCACCATCTTCCCAAACAGCAAAACCACCTGAAGTTTTCTCTAAGTCCTCATTTGAAAGAACTGTAAATGCTTCTGTACCTGTCATTGCAAGTACCTCCTTAAAATAAATTTTTGTAAGCTTACATCTACAGTATACATCTTTTTTGTCTATTTTATTAATCTTCCTCTCAACTGTCAATTTTTCGGTCTGAAGTGTATTTTTCTAAAAAATGAGACCTTTCTAGCCTCATTTAGTCATTTTTAGTATTTTCTAAATCGTTGATAACGCTCTTCCAACAACTCTTCTAGCGGTTTTTGTGAGAGTATAGATAGCTCAGCTTGAAGTTCTTTTTTGACATTCTTAATTAGTTCTTTGCTAGAAAGTCCTGCTTCAGAAATCACCTTGTCCACCACGTCCATTTCTAACAGTTCATGCGAAGTGATTTTCATCAGTTCTGCTGCTTCCATGGCACGACTGCCATCCTTCCATAGAATGGAAGCAAAACCTTCTGGGCTGAGAATGGCATAGATAGAATTTTCCAGCATCCAGACACGGTCTGCGACTGCTAGAGCCAGAGCTCCTCCTGAACCACCTTCACCGATAATAATGGCGATAATAGGAACTTTCAGGTCACTCATTTCCATGAGATTACGAGCGATAGCTTCCCCTTGACCACGTTCTTCCGCTCCCACACCAGGATAGGCACCTGCAGTATTGATAAAGGTCACAACTGGACGGCCAAATTTTTCAGCCTGTTTCATCAACCGTAAAGCCTTGCGGTAGCCTTCTGGATGCGGTTGGCCAAAATTCCGCTTGAGGTTATCTTGTAAACTCTTGCCTTTTTGGATACCAACCACTGTTACAGCTTGATTTCCAAGCCAGCCAATACCACCAACAACTGCACCATCGTCACGAAAAGAACGGTCACCGTGTAATTGGATAAATTCATCAAAAATGCCTGTCGCAAAGTCCAAGGTTGTCAAGCGACTCTGCTCACGCGCTTCTCTGACTATTTTTGCAATATTCATCTAGGACCCCCTCCGTGCAATCTGACTAGGCTAGCAATCGTATCTGGTAAGTCTCTTCTTTTGACAATAGCATCCACAAAGCCATGTTCTAATAGGAATTCTGCCTTTTGGAAATTCTCAGGCAAGCTTTCACGAACTGTATTTTCAATGACACGACGCCCAGCAAAACCAACCAAACTTTGTGGTTCAGCTAGAATGATATCGCCTTCCATAGCGAAAGAAGCTGTCACACCACCTGTCGTTGGATCTGTCAAAATCGTTAGATAAAAGAGACCAGCATTTGTATGCCGTTTAACTGCTGCAGAGATCTTGGCCATCTGCATGAGACTCATGATTCCTTCCTGCATACGGGCTCCACCAGAAGCTGTAAAGAGAACAACTGGTAACTGTTCAACAGTCGCATACTCAAACAAACGAGTGATTTTTTCACCTACAACCGTACCCATAGAAGCCATGATAAAGTTAGAATCCATAATCCCAAGAGCCACAGTCTGACCTTTTATAAGAGCAGTTCCTGTAACAACGGCTTCATCCAGACCTGTTTTTTCACGCATAGTTGCTAGTTTCTTTTGATAACCTGGGAAATGCAAGGGATCCTTGCTTTCAATCCCTGTAAACAATTCCTTGAAGGTTCCCATATCAATCGTCAAAGCCAAGCGTTCTTGGGCAGAAATACGAAAGGTGTAACTACAGTGCGGACAGATACGCTCACTTCCCAGATCCTTCTGATAGATGGTATGCTTACAGCCTGGACACTGGGAGAATAATTCATCTGGAACCTCTGGCTTAGCTTGAGGTTTTTCCCTAACCGAACGATTGGGATTGATTCGAATATACTTATCTTTTTTACTAAATAGAGCCATTGATTCCCCTTTTCGGTTTAAACTCTTGAAGTCATTTTATTCTTTTTCTTGATATTTAGGTAAGAAGGTTTCCATCAAGAAGGAAGTATCGTAATCTCCAGCAATGACATTGCGATCTGAAATGAGGTCAAGCTGGAAATCTGCATTGGTCTGCACCCCTTCTATCTCTAATTCATAGAGGGCACGTTGCATTTTCATCAAGGCGTCAAAACGATTTTCGCCGTGTACGATGATTTTGGCAATCATACTATCATAATAAGGTGGAATGGTATATCCTGGATAAACTGCTGAATCCACGCGCAAGCCAACTCCACCACTTGGCAGATGGAGATTAGTAATCTTACCTGGACTTGGAGCAAAGTTAAAGGCTGGATTTTCTGCATTGATACGACACTCGATGGCATGACCGCGTAGGACAATATCTTCTTGCTTAACAGACAGGGGCTGACCTGCCGCAATGCGAATCTGTTCCTTAACGATATCCACACCTGAAACAAACTCTGTTACTGGATGCTCTACCTGAACACGTGTATTCATTTCCATGAAATAGAAATTGCCACTTGCTTCATCAAGCAGAAACTCAATGGTCCCTGCATTCTCATAGCCAACAGACTCTGCAGCTCGAACAGCAGCCGCACCGATTTCATGACGCAACGTTTTTCCGATTGCAATTGAAGGGCTTTCTTCCAAAACCTTTTGATTATTCCGTTGAAGAGAACAATCCCGTTCCCCCAAGTGAATCACATTCCCATGTTCATCTCCTAGGATTTGAACCTCGATGTGACGTGCTGGATAGATAACCCGTTCTATGTACATAGCACCATTGCCATAATTGGCCTTGGCCTCACTAGAGGCAGTTTCAAAGGCTGAAACGAGGTCTTCTGGTTTTTCAACCTTACGAATCCCTTTACCACCTCCACCTGCTGAAGCCTTGAGCATAACAGGATAGCCAATTTTTTCAGCAACAATCAAAGCTTCTTCAGAGTTATGCACTTCTCCATCCGAACCTGGAATGACAGGCACACCAGCTTTAATCATCTGAGCACGCGCATTGATCTTATCCCCCATCATATCCATAACATGACCAGATGGACCGATAAACTTGATACCAACTTCTTCACACATGGTTGCAAATTTGGAATTTTCACTGAGAAATCCAAAACCTGGGTGAATGGCTTCTGCCTCAGTCAAGACTGCAGCTGATAGAACCGCATTGATATTGAGATAAGACTCTGTTGCCTTGCCAGGGCCGATACAAACTGCTTCATCTGCCAAAAGCGTATGAAGGGCTTCCTTATCAGCAGTTGAATAAACCGCCACCGTTGCGATTCCCAACTCACGCGCCGCACGGATAATACGAACCGCAATTTCACCACGATTGGCAATTAAAATTTTTCGAAACATGGAGAACCTCCTTAGTTCCCAATTGCAAAGGTAAGAGTACCACTAGCTGCAAGCTTGCCATCCACTTCAGCCTTTGCTTCAACCACGGCAATGGTGCCACGACGTTTTACAAAAGTCGCTGTCATAAGCAATTGGTCTCCAGGCACAACTTGCTTCTTAAACTTGACCTTATCCATACCAGCGTAAAAGACCAGTTTCCCCTTATTTTCAGGTTTTGACAACTCCAAGACACCAGCAGTTTGCGCCAAGGCTTCCATGATCAGAACACCTGGCATGACAGGGTATTGAGGAAAATGACCGTTAAAGAAGGGCTCATTGATGGTCACATTTTTGATGGCAACAATGGTGTCCTCGCTCACTTCCAAGACACGGTCCACTAGGAGCATAGGATAACGGTGGGGAAGAGCTTCTTTGATTCCTTGAATATCGATCATTTGATTCGTACCAATCCTTTACCAAACTCAACCATTTCTTCATTAGAAACGAGAATTTCCGTTACCACACCATCCTTAGGTGCTGGAATTTCATTCATGACTTTCATAGCTTCGATGATCACCAATGTTTGACCTTTTTTGACACTATCACCAACTGTGACGAAGGCAGGTTTATCAGGACCAGCAGCCAAGTAAGCCACCCCAACAAGTGGACTCTCTACAACATCTCCCTCAGCAGCTACGCTTGCTTCTGCTGGTGACGAAGTTTCTTCTATTACAGTTTCTACTGGAGCAGATGTAGGAGCTACTGGACTTGGTGTTGCTAGAACGGGCGCTGAAGCGACTTGAGCTGCAACTTCAGACACCAGTCTCGCTTCATTCTTGCTAAACTGCAACTCATCCGTCCCATTTTTATAAGAAAATTCTCTCAAACTTGACTGGTCAAATTGGGCCATCAAGTCTTTAATATCGTTTAAATTCATAGTTATTTATTCTCCCAACGTTTGAAAGCAAGAACTGCATTGTGGCCACCAAAACCAAAAGTATTTGAAATAGCGTATGGAATTTCTTGCTCCAAGCCTTGTCCATAAACGACATTGGCTTCGATATAGTCTGATACTTCACTTGTCCCAGCTGTCATTGGTACAAAGTTATGACGCATAGCTTCGATGGTTACGATAGCTTCTACCGCACCTGCAGCACCTAGCAAATGTCCTGTGAAAGACTTGGTTGATGATACAGGTACTTCCTTACCAAGAACAGCCACAATCGCACCACTTTCTCCTTTTTCATTAGCAGGAGTTGACGTTCCGTGAGCATTGACATAGGCTACTTGCTCTGGAGAAATCTCAGCTTCTTCCAAGGCTAGTTTAATGGCCTTGATAGCTCCCTGACCTTCTGGATGTGGTGAAGTCATGTGGTAAGCATCACAAGTATTTCCGTAACCAACTACTTCAGCCAGGATAGTAGCCCCACGTTTTTCAGCGTGTTCAAGGCTTTCAAGAACCAACATCCCAGAACCTTCACCCATGACAAAACCATTACGGTCCTTATCAAATGGAATGGAAGCACGAGTTGGGTCCTCTGTAGTTGAGAGAGCAGTTAGGGCTTGGAAACCAGCAATAGCAAAAGGTGTGATAGAGGCTTCTGAACCACCTACCAACATAACGTCTTGGAAACCAAATTTAATTGAGCGGAAGGCATCCCCAATCGCGTCATTTGATGAAGCGCAGGCAGTATTGATAGATTTACAAACACCGTTTGCTCCAAAACGCATAGCAACATTTCCTGAAGCCATATTTGGCAAGGCTTTCGGAAGGGTCAATGGTTTCACACGTTTTGGCCCTTTGTCATTTAGGCGAAGCACTTGATCTTCAATTTCCTTGATTCCACCAATACCAGAGGCCACAATAACACCAAAACGATCTTTATCAAGAGTCTCTACATCGAGATTAGCGTGATTGACAGCCTCTTGGGCTGCGTACAAGGCATACAAAGAATAGTTATCGAAACGATTGGTATCTTTCTTAACAAAGTATTTATCAAAAGGAAAATCTTGGATTTCTGCTGCATTATGCACATCAAAGTCACTATGATCAAATTTCGTAATTTGACCAATTCCGATTTTTCCAGTTGTCAAACTATTCCAAAATTCTTCTGGTGTATTTCCGATTGGAGATGTTACTCCATAACCTGTTACTACTACGCGATTTAGTTTCATCTTTTTTACCTCTAGCTTCTGCTACATACTTAAGCCACCATCAATGGCAACCACTTGACCAGTTAGATAATCTTGGCCTGTTAAAAATACTGTCAAATCTGCAACCTGCTCTGCCTGCCCAAATTCTTTCATAGGAATTTGCGCCAGCATGGCATCTTTTACCTTGTCTGATAGAACAGCTGTCATATCGGACTCAATCATTCCAGGTGCAATAGCATTAACTCTGATATTGCGATTGGCCACTTCACGCGCCACAGACTTGGTAAAACCAATCAAACCAGCCTTAGAAGCTGCATAGTTAGCTTGACCGATATTTCCCATCAAACCAACAACACTAGACATATTAATGATAGCACCTTCTCTGGCTTTCATCATCGGTTTTAAGACTGATTGTGTCATGTTAAAGGCACCAGTCAAGTTAACCTTGAGTACTTTTTCAAAATCCGCTTCTGTCATCTTGAGCATAAGGGTATCTTGGGTAATCCCTGCATTGTTGACCAAAACATCTACTGAACCCAGCTCAGCAATAGCTTGATCAACCATACGCTTAGCGTCTGCAAAATCGGACACGTCTCCTGATATAGGAACCACCTTGACACCATAGTTTGAAAACTCGGCTAGCAAGTCCTCTGAGATTGTCCCACGACTGTTTAAGACAATATTGGCTCCTGTTTGAGCAAACTTATGGGCAATGGCAAGACCAATTCCACGACTCGAACCTGTAATAAAGATATTTTTATTTTTTAGTTGCATTCTTTTCTCCTGTTTTCTCTTGTATTTATGGGAGAAGGGATTACTTGTTTTCTAGCAAAGTTTCCAAACTAGCCTGATCTTCAACATTGGCTAGTTTAGCTGTCTTATCAATTTTTTTGACAAAGCCTGACAAGACTTTCCCCGGTCCAATCTCGATAAAGTTAGTTACGCCTGCTTCTTGCATAACTGCAATACTTTCATAGAAACGAACTGGCTCTTTGACCTGACGCGTCAAGAGTTGAGCAATGTCTTCTTTTTGCATAACTGCAGCTTCTGTATTGCCAACTAGAGGACAAGTAAAATCTGAAAAACTTACCTGAGCTAGAGTTTCAGCTAGTTTCTGGCTAGCAGGCTCAAGGAGAGCGGTATGAAAAGGTCCTGAAACCTTAAGAGGAATCAAGCGTTTAGCTCCTGCTTCCTGCAAGAGTTCGACAGCTCGATCAACTGCTACCACTTCTCCACCAATCACGATTTGTGCAGGTGTATTATAGTTGGCTGGGGTAACTACTCCAAGTTCAGAAGCTTTTCGACAGACTTCTTCAATAACCTCTACTGGCGTATTGAGAACTGCTACCATCTTGCCAGAACCAGCAGGGGCCGCTTCTTCCATATAGGCGCCACGCTTAGCAACCAAAGCAACCGCTTCTCCAAAATCCAAGGCACCGCTGGCCACCAAGGCAGAATATTCTCCAAGAGACAAACCAGCAACCATATCAGGTTGATAGCCCTTTTCTTGCAATAAACGATAGATAGCAACTGAAGTTGCTAAAATAGCTGGTTGCGTATAGCGGGTCTGATTGAGTTTTTCTTCTTCTGTATCAATAAGATAACGCAAATCATAACCGAGTACCTGACTCGCTTGATCAATCGTTTCTTTGACAATCGGATACTGATTATAGAGTTCCCGTCCCATACCTAGATACTGGGCACCTTGACCAGCAAATAAAAAGGCTGTTTTAGTCATTTCTTACAACTCCTGCCCAACGAGAGGCTTCTTCTTGAATTTTCTTAGCTGCTCCGTAATACAAATCTTTTAGGATTTCTTCAACGGTTTCTTCTTTGGAAACAAGGCCTGCAATTTGACCTGCCATAACAGATCCACCATCCACATCTCCGTGAACAACCGCTTTGGCTAGAGCACCTGCTCCCATTTGTTCAAAAATTTCCAAATCTGGATTTTCTTGTTTAAAAGCATCTTTTTCAGCTTGTTCAAAATCACGAGTCAACTGATTTTTAATCGCACGAACAGCATGTCCAAAGTGTTGAGCTGAAATCGTAGTATCAATATCTCTAGCTTTTAAAATTTTCGCCTTATAATTTGGATGGGCATTAGACTCTTTTGCAACGACAAAACGAGTTCCAACCTGAACAGCCTCTGCACCTAGCATAAAGCCAGCTGCAACACCTTCACCATCCGCAATCCCTCCTGCAGCAATAACTGGAATAGATACAGCAGCAGCAACCTGGCGAACCAAGGTCATGGTTGTTAATTTACCGATATGCCCCCCGGCCTCCATTCCTTCTGCAATAACAGCATCCGCACCGATTTTTTCCATGCGTTTAGCTAGGGCAACACTTGGTACAACAGGAATAACCGTAATACCAGCTTCATGGAAACGTTCCATGTATTTGCTTGGATTTCCTGCGCCTGTTGTAACTACCTTAACCCCTTCCTCGATAACGAGGTCTACAATATCTTCCACAAAGGGAGACAAGAGCATGATGTTGACACCAAAGGGTTTATCAGTCAATGATTTGATTTTATCAATATTTGCCTTGACAACTTCTTTAGGGGCATTCCCCCCACCGATAATCCCTAGTCCTCCAGCCTTGGAAACAGCTCCTGCCAAATCACCATCAGCAACCCAGGCCATTCCTCCTTGGAAAATAGGATAATCAATGTTCAATAATTCTGTAATACGTGTTTTCATAGTGCCTCCATCGTTTCTTGCTTACGTAATAGTTCGATACCGTCATAATTTGACGATCAAACTATTGCCTAAACAAGAGGGAGCGGGTTTCCCTACTCCTTCTATTAATATTCTGTTTATTTTGTTTGCTCTTCAACGTAGGCAACCAAGTCACCAACTGTTTTCAAGTCATCTTCTGCTTCGATTTGGATATCAAAAGCATCTTCGATTTCTGAGATTACTTGGAACAAGTCCAATGAATCTGCGTCCAAATCATCAAAAGTTGATTCAAGTGTTACTTCTGATGCGTCTTTTCCAAGTTCTTCAACGATAATTTCTTGTACTTTTTCAAATACTGCCATGATAGGACTCCTTTAAAATAAATAGTTTTTTTATAACAATGTGTTCACCACATGATTACCTAAATTGTAAGAATGAGCGTGCCCCAGGTCAAGCCTCCACCGAAGCCTGATAGCAGAACAGTCTGACTACCATCTAAACGGATGAGGCCTTGTTCTACACACTCTGAAAGTAAAATCGGGATACTTGCTGCACTGGTATTGCCATATTCCATCATATTAGCTGGAATTTTATCTCGGTTAACACCGATTTTTCTAGCCATCTTATCCAAAATACGGTCATTAGCCTGATGAAGTAGCAGATAATCCAAGTTTGTCGCCTCTATAGGAGACTCATCAATAGTCTGTTTGATAGACTTGGCTACATCCCGAATAGCAAAATCAAAGACCGCGCGCCCATCCATCTTCAAAAATGAATCTGCATTTTCTTGATCTGAAAACGGAGAATGCAAGCCTGAATGTCCATAAGTTAGACACTCGCTACGACTCCCATCACTATTGAGACTCTCAGCCAAAAAATGCTCTTTCTCGCTAGCTTCTAGCAAGACTCCACCAGCACCATCTCCAAACAAAACAGCTGTTGATCGGTCTGACCAATCGACTGCTTTAGAGAGGGTTTCACTACCAATCACCAAGCCTTTTTGAAAGCGACCAGAAGCGATAAACTTTTCAGCAGTTGATAAGGCAAATACAAATCCACTGCAAGCTGCTGTTAGGTCAAAAGCAAAGGCCTTATTAGCACCAATATTGGCTTGGACACGAGCAGCTGTAGAGGGCATCATAGAATCTGGAGTAATAGTAGCTAGAATGATAAAATCCAGCTCTTCTCCTGTGATTTCAGCTTTTGCCATCAGTTTCTGAGCAACCTCTGTAGCCAAATCACTAGTAGATTCTGTTCTTGAAATATGCCTTTGTCGTATTCCCGTCCGACTTGAAATCCACTCATCATTGGTATCCATAATCTGAGCCAAATCATGATTTGTAACCACTTGCTCTGGCACATAATGAGCAACCTGGCTTATTTTTGCAAAAGCCATTATCTCAAATCCTCCAAAAATTGATAAAGATTAGTCAAACCTTTGCTCATAACCTCAATTTCTTGCTTACTCATACCATCAATGATTTTTTCAACCATGGCCTTGTGGAAGCGTTTATGTAGTCTATGAACCAAGCGACCTTTCTTTGTCAAATGCAGATGTACCACACGTCGATCATGTTCTGAACGAATGCGTTCAATGTAACCCTTACGTTCGAGATTATTCAAACTAGTCGTAACTGTCCCAAGAGTCACCATCAACTCTTTTGACACTTGACTTGGTGTCACATCTGGAACTTTTCCAATCACATCAATCGTATGCATTTCTTTGATGGAGATATCCTTGAAACGACTACCCCTCAAGCTAACTTCCTCAATAACGAGGACATTGTTAAATATAGACGTTAAGTATTCATTAATTCGTTGGTAGTCCAATCTTTCCTTCCCTCCTTTTCAAAAAAACTTTTAGAATCAAAACATTTGACAAAAGAATTATATCAAAGTTCAAAGAATGGTGCAAGTATTTTTTTATTTTCCTGTAAATTTAGGTCGTCTTCTTTCCGAATGAGCCCGAACTCCTTCTTTGAAATCCTCTGTTTTCGCTAGTGATTCCTGTAGGTTCAGTTCTAAAGCAGCATAATCTTGCCAGTCTTTAAATTGACTCTCCCAAACCAACTTCTTGATGGCAGCATAGGAATTAGCTGACCCGCGTCTCAATTTTTTAAGAAGCTGTTCTCTCGTCTTTTCAAGTTTATCAGCTTCAGAGACCCGATAAACAAGACCCCACTCCAGAGCTTTTTCTGCGGACAAAGCCTCACCTGTCATGGCTAATTGAGCAGCACGCGTCACACCAATACTTCGACTCAAGAGATGAATTCCTCCTGCATCCGGAGCCAAGCCAACTCCAACAAAGGCTTGGATAAATTTAGCCTTATCCGTTGCCAGACAGAAATCTGCAGCAACAGCCATATTTGCTGCGGCACCTGCAACAGCCCCATCAACCTCCATCAAGACAGGTTTAGCAATTTGCTTGATTTTATAAGAAATAGTATTGACCAATTCTGCGATTTTTGTCAATGATGGAATATCATCCTCATCCACCGCCCGCTTCATCTCTACTAAATCTCCCCCAACTGAAAAGACTTTGCCATTCGCGTTGATTAAGACAAAATGCACAGCCGGATCCTCTTCTGCCAAAGTCAGAGCTTCTAAAATCTCCTCACACATAGGAATATGAAAACCATTCGCGACCTCAGGACGATTCAAGGTAAGGATTGCCAAATCCTCTTCAAGCTGATAAATAATGTGTTCCATTTGAACTCCTTTTTATTTTATAAGCTGGTTAAATTATTTTATTTTCAAAGTATATCTTTTTTAAAATCAGAAAGCAAGAAAAAATCAACTGAAAGTGTCTCAGCCGATTAGAAAGGCTCGCTTTATACTAGAACGCATCTTATTTTCTTCATTGAAAAAAGACTTTCTTTCTGCTATAATCGTATAAAATACTTACTTTAGGAGTTCTTATGAAGGTTGTTAAATTTGGAGGTAGCTCTCTTGCCTCTGCTAGTCAATTAGAAAAAGTTTTAAACATCGTAAAAAGCGATTCAGAGCGTCGTTTTGTAGTCGTTTCTGCGCCTGGTAAACGCAATGCTGAAGATACTAAGGTTACGGATGCCTTGATTAAATACTACCGCGACTATGTTGCTGGTAACGATATTAGCAAGAGCCAAAACTGGATTATCGACCGCTATGCTGCGATGGTTAGTGAACTAGGTCTTAAACCAGCTGTGCTAGAAAAAATTTCCAAAAGCATTCGCGCCTTAGCCACTCTTCCTATTGATGAAAATGAATTTCTCTACGACACTTTTCTAGCAGCCGGTGAAAATAACAATGCTAAATTGATTGCTGCCTATTTTAACCAAAATGGGATTGATGCACGCTATGTGCACCCTCGAGAAGCTGGTATTGTGGTCACAAGTGAACCTGGTCATGCTCGAATCATTCCATCAAGTTATGACAAGATTGAGGAATTGACGAATGCAAATGAAGTCCTAGTCATTCCTGGTTTCTTTGGGGTTACCAAGGAAAATCAAATCTGTACCTTCTCACGTGGAGGCTCTGATATTACAGGTTCTATCATTGCTGCCGGTGTTAAGGCAGACCTCTATGAAAACTTTACAGACGTTGATGGTATCTTTGCAGCCCACCCTGGTATTATCCACCAACCACACTCGATTCCTGAGTTGACCTACCGTGAAATGCGTGAGTTGGCCTATGCAGGATTCTCAGTCCTTCATGATGAAGCTCTTCTACCTGCCTACCGTGGAAAAATTCCTCTAGTTATCAAGAATACCAACAATCCTGACCATCCAGGTACTCGTATTGTTTTAAAACACAGTAGTGATGAATTCCCAGTTGTGGGAATTGCTGGTGATTCTGGCTTTGTCAGCATCAACATGTCTAAATACCTCATGAACCGTGAGGTGGGATTTGGACGCAAGGTTCTGCAAATCCTTGAAGATCTTAACATCGGTTGGGAACATATGCCAACAGGTATCGACGATCTTTCAATCATCCTCCGTTCTCGCGAACTAACTCCTATCAAGGAAGAAGAAATCCTTCGTCAGTTGGTTCAAAAGGCTGAAGTAGACCATGCAGAAATCGAACACGACCTTTCTATCATTATGATTGTTGGTGAAAAGATGAAGAGCCATATCGGAGTAACTGCTACTGCGACACGCGCTCTATCTGAAAACAAGATCAACATCCAGATGATGTCGCAAGGTTCTAGTGAAGTTTCTATTATGTTCGTTGTCAATAAAGACCAAGAGAAAGCAGCAATCAAAGCCCTCTACAATGCCTTTTTCGGTGAAAGTAAGGAAGACTAACCATGGCCCAATCTCTTAACAAAACAGTGCTTCTCAATACAACAGGTACCTCCTACCTCTCTATAGCTGGGAAAGTTGGGAAATTTCTTGTCGGAGATCAGGCTCTGGAATTTTACCCAGATGTCAATGTCGAACAATTTATCCAGATTCCTTGGAGCCATATCAACCAGATTGGGGCCAATGTCACTGGGCGAAAAATCAGTCGCCACTTCGAAGTCTTTACAGACAGAGGAAAATTCCTCTTTGCTTCAAAAGACTCAGGTGCCATTCTTAAAATTGCTCGCGAAAAACTGGGCAATGACAAGGTCGTAAAACTTCCGACCCTGATTCAGACAATTAGCCAAAAATTTAAAAATCTATTTGCAAAAAAGTAGAAACTTTAGTATAATCATAGCAACGGATAAGTAGGTTATCTTCTTCTTTCAGAAAGTCTGCGGGGGCTGCGAGCAGATAGGAGGGATAGGTGAAATTCTACCGTTAGTAACAATTGCATACACAATCAAGTGCACACCTGTGAAGTTGGATGGAACCGTGGCCCTGCCACTCCAACGCTTTGTCAGGTGTGCTTTTTTCATAAAGGAGTTCTTATGTTAGATATCAAACGTATTCGTACAGACTTTTATGCTGTCGCAGAAAAATTGGCTACACGTGGTGTAGATGCTACTATCTTAAATGAGATGAAAGAAATCGACGCTAAACGTCGCGACATCTTGGTCAAGGTTGAAACTCTCAAGGCAGAACGTAACACAGTTTCTGCTGAGATTGCTCAAGCTAAGCGCAATAAGGAAAATGCAGATGACAAGATTGCTGCCATGCAAACTCTATCTGCTGAGGTCAAAGCCTTGGATGCTGAATTGGCAGAAATCGATGCTAAATTGACAGAATTTACCACTACTCTTCCAAATATTCCAGCTGATAGCGTTCCTGTTGGGGCGGACGAAGACGACAATGTGGAAGTTCGTCGTTGGGGTACTCCACGCGAGTTTGACTTCGAGCCAAAAGCTCACTGGGATCTTGGTGAAGACCTTGGTATCCTTGACTGGGAACGCGGTGGTAAGGTAACAGGCGCTCGCTTCCTCTTCTATAAAGGTCTCGGTGCTCGTTTGGAGCGTGCTATCTATAACTTTATGTTGGATGAACATGGAAAAGAAGGCTATACAGAAGTCATCACACCTTACATGGTTAACCATGATTCTATGTTTGGGACTGGTCAATATCCAAAATTCAAGGAAGACACTTTTGAACTCAGCGACAGCAATTACGTCCTTATTCCTACAGCTGAAGTTCCTCTGACAAACTACTACCGTGATGAAATCCTTGACGGTAAAGACCTGCCAATCTACTTCACTGCTATGAGTCCTTCATTCCGTTCTGAGGCTGGTTCAGCTGGTCGTGATACTCGTGGCTTGATTCGTTTGCACCAATTCCACAAGGTTGAAATGGTCAAATTTGCCAAGCCAGAAGAATCTTACGAAGAATTGGAAAAAATGACAGCCAACGCTGAAAATATCCTTCAAAAACTTAACCTTCCATACCGTGTCGTTGCTCTCTCTACTGGAGATATGGGCTTCTCAGCTGCTAAAACTTATGACTTGGAAGTTTGGATTCCAGCACAAAATACCTACCGTGAAATTTCAAGCTGTTCAAACACAGAAGATTTCCAAGCCCGTCGTGCCCAAATCCGTTACCGTGATGAAGCAGATGGCAAGGTGAAATTGCTCCATACCTTGAACGGTTCTGGACTTGCAGTTGGACGTACAGTGGCTGCTATTCTTGAAAACTACCAAAATGCAGATGGTTCTGTGACCATCCCAGAAGTTCTTCGTCCATACATGGGTGGCGCTGAAGTTATCAAACCATAAAAATAAGGCCTAGCTATTTCTAGCTAGACCTTTTTTCGTAACCAAATTAGATAAGCACCTAATACAAAGAATAAAATAGTGAGGCATATAATAGTTTCAGCCAGTACCAAATAATCCAAAAATGGAAGTTTCAAGATTCCCTGAGCCATCTTGAGCGAAGTAGCTGTGATAATGGTCGGGAAGGTGAGGGCTGAAAAGGCTGGTTGAAAGCCTTGTTTTAAAATATTGGGCAGGCGAGTCAAAACAAAGAAAAAGAAGGATTGAGAAAGCAAGATCATGACAATCAAGACCCAGGTTTGTAGGCTGGCTCCTCCAACCCGAACCAGAGAAGCCAAGAGTAGAGAGAAAGGAGCACAGTAGATTCCTTCTTGCCCAAGCAAGGCTAGTGGGAGCGGATGTTTCTTTAAATCGCTATAAATAAGGGGATAGAGATAGAAGGTTAGGAGAAAACCAAAACTCAAGGTCGCATAGGCAATTTCGATGATACCTACAAGAGGATAGGTCAAGGCTGCTACTGCTATCCCCACATAGAGAACCGTCCAGCTAGGAGTCGCATGAACCCTCCGCCCCGGATAGGCAAATTTAATGGTGAAACCAGCAATCAAGAACAAATCCAAGAGAAATGAAAACCACCAAAGTCCTTGCGCTACCAAAGGGAAATGAGGGAAGACTCGAAAGACATAAGTCGATAAAATCATCCCAGCCATGGGAAAGGTCGCCATTCCTGACAAAAGAGGAGGCTTGGTCAATTCTTGCTTTGTTTCTTTCCAATTAAAGAGATGAAGAAGCAGAAAAAAGAGCCACAAAACCAAACCTGTCAGACTCAATAGATAGGACAGAACCGGCAACGTATCTAAAATAAGATTTCCAGCTCCTGCCAAACCTAGCAAACAACCAGAAAATACCAAAGGGAGTTTTTTCATCCTAACCTCCAATAATCATGTTAGTTTCAGTATAGCATAAAAGCGCTTAAATGAGGACTTAAAAAAACGAAGTCCGATTATTTCAGACTTCATTTTACTCAGATATGAATTAGGCATAAGGTTGCAATTCTGGATTAATTGGGGTATTAGCTAGGTTGTTGGCATAGTTACAGAGGCTTGCTAGGCTGACACCAAGAACCACATCCAAAGCATTTTGTTGGGTGTATCCAGCTTCTAGAAACTCAGCCAAGGCTTCATCTCCTACACGACCCTTGGTATTGATAACTGCCAAGGTAAACTTAGCTAGGGTGTCCAATTTAGGATCTGTTTCAATTGGAGTACGATTGCGAAGGGCTTGCAGAAGGTCATCGTTCATCTGGATTTGTTTGATTGAAAAGGCTGTGTGACCTGCGACACAGAAGGCACAACCATTGGTCACGGCTGCCGTGATCTGCACCACTTCACGCTCAACGGGTGTCAGGCTGTTGCGACGATTGATAGCTCCGACAGTTCTGTAGGCTTCTAAGGCAGTTGGTGCATTTGCCAAGAGGCCGATTAGGTTGGGAATATAACCATTGTTATCTTTTTCTACTGTTTCAAGAACTTCTTTCACTTCTGCTGGTGCTGATTCGACTGTATGGATAGTAAATGTTGTCATCATAAGACCTCTTTTCATTTTGTTGAAACCTAGTCTATCACAGATTCTATACCGTGTATAATATATATTTTAAATTGCATCGATAAAAATTTTTTATGAAAGAAAAAAATCACACGCGATGTGTGATTTCATTATTTATTAAAATACTTTTTAGTTTCAGCAATAACGACCGGCGACAAGACTAAGAGGGCAATCAAGTTTGGCAGAGCCATCAAGGCATTGACAATATCTGCGATAATCCAAACCATATCCAACTCGATAAATCCTCCCAACAGAACCATGAGCACAAAGACCACACGGTAGAGCCAGATAAAGCGAACCCCAAAGAGAAACTCAAAACAACGTTCTCCGTAATAGTTCCAACCTAGAATCGTTGTAAAGGCAAAGAGCACAAGGAAGATGGTCAAAAGGGCAGGTCCAAAGTGTGAAAAGACTGTTGAGAAGGCTGACTGAGTCAAGGCAACCCCATTTAAGTCGCCACTCCAAACACCAGTCACCAAGATGGTCAAACCAGTCAGAGTACAGATAATGAGGGTGTCAATAAAGGTTCCTGTCATGGAAATCAAGCCTTGCTCTACCGGTTCATTTGTCTTAGCCGCAGCAGCTGCAATGGGAGCCGAACCCAGACCAGATTCGTTTGAGAACACACCACGCGCCACACCATTTTGAATAGCCATTCGAATGCTAGCGCCAGCAAAACCACCCACCGCAGCAACAGGACTAAAAGCGGATGTCAATATTAAAGCGATTGTGGCAGGGAGTTTGCCAATATTGAAGAAAATAACTGTAAGTGTCCCTAAAATATAGATGATGGCCATAAAAGGAACAACAGTAGTTGAAACCTTTGAAATAGACTTGAGTCCGCCAAAGACTGCAATCGCTACTAAGACAGACAAAACAAGAGCCGTGATAGCTGGCGAAATAGTCGTTGTATTTTGGATAGATTCTGTAATCGAGTTGACTTGGGTAAAGGTTCCGATTCCCAACAAAGCTACTAAGACACCTGCGATAGCAAAAAAGATGGCAAGTGGTCGCCACTTTTCTCCCATCCCTAGAAGGATATAGTGCATGGGACCTCCCGCCACTGCACCATGGTCGTCCTTGGTACGGTATTTGATAGCTAGTAGTCCTTCCGCATACTTGGTAGCCATCCCAAAGAAAGCCGCCATCCACATCCAAAAGAGAGATCCTGGTCCACCGACCTTGATAGCTGTCGCCACCCCGATAATATTTCCCGTACCAACTGTCGCTGCTAGGGCTGTACACAAGGCCGCAAAGCTGGATACATCGCCATGCCCCTTGTCCTTAGTAAAAATAAGCTGGAAGGCCTTGGGCAGACGCAAAACCTGCAAGAGGCCTAGACGGGCAGTTAGGTAAATCCCTGTCCCGACTAAGAGAATCAAGAGGGGTGGGCCCCAAGCAAAAGCATCAATTGATTTAAGCAATTCTAACATTTCCTTCTCCTATCTTTTCAACCCCAAAAGAAAGAGCACATGCAAGATACATGTACTCTGGAATGCTTAGATAAATGCTAAAAAGCGGTCTATCCTAGCTCTGTCCTTTTACCTGAGAGTTTGAGCAGTTGCCTGCCTTGCCCCTTCGGTGCCTTTGCGGTCTCTCCAGAGTTCCGTCCATTTACAGTCATGGAAAATCAAACGATTCTCCACTTCTATTAAACTTCATTCGGTGTTGGTATTTAATTGATTCTTATTTTACAAAAAATGTTGGCTTTTGTCAATGTTTTTATCAGTAAAACTTAATTCAACAGTTTTTACTGTATAAAGTCCAAAATACTGCTATCCTTTAAAAGTGACAATAGTCGCACCACTGCCTCCAGCATTTTGTGGGGCATAGCCAAAACTCTTGACGTGTTTGTTTCTTTGTAGGTATTTGGTGACACCTTCACGGATGACACCTGTTCCGATACCATGGATGATATCAACTTGTGCCATATTGTTAAGCAAGGCTTGGTCGATAAAGGCATCTAACTCATTCATGGCCTCTTCATAACGTTTGCCTCGAAGGTCCAGTCTGGCTTGTGGGCCACGACCAGAAGTTCGTTTCACGACATTGACCTGTTTCTTCTTGACTTGCTTTTCTTGCTGGGCTTGAAAAAGGTCAAACTCTTTCTCTTCCAAGGTCATCTTAATCAAGCCAACTTGGGCTTCCCAGCGGCCGTCCTTGAGTTGACTGGTCAAGGTGCCACGCTGTCCGTAACTGAGAACAACGATATCATCTCCCACCTTTGGAGCTCGTTTTTTCTTGGCCTTTTGAAGGACTTTGTTTTTAGACAAATCTACTTTTTCAGGAGCCAATTTTTTCAACTTGGCCTTGGCTTCAATAATTTCGTGGGGCTTGAGTTGAGATTTACTATGGAGATTCTTGAGAATCTGGTCACTTTCACTTAGGGCCATATCCACAATCTCAGCAGCCTGTTCACGCGCTTTATTGAGCTCCGTTTCCTTTTCACGATTGAGCTCGTTGTAAAGTTTTTTTAGAGCACGGTTCATCTTGAGATTTTCTTGCTCCACCTCACGGATATTGTCCAAGCGTTTACGACTCTCTAGCGTCTGCTCTTCCAGTTGTTCAATGATTCGGTTGACATCATTGTCCTGATCAACCTGCTGACTGGCATCCCCTACGATAACTTCAGATAGGCCTAGACGTTTGGCAATTTCAAAGGCATTGCTTCGGCCAGGAACGCCCTGCATAAAGCGATAAGTCGGGCGAAGAGTCGCAGTATCAAACTCCATGCTGGCATTTTGCACAAAGGCTGTCTCGATACCATAGGCCTTGAGTTCGGGATAGTGGGTGGTCGCCATGGTCTTGACTTGACGCAGGCGAAGGTCCTCCAGAATAGCCATGGCAAGAGCGGCTCCTTCTTGAGGATCTGTACCAGCACCCAACTCGTCCAAGAGTAAGAGGGAATGTTGGTTGACCTTTCCAAGAATATCCACGATATTGGTCATGTGGCTAGAGAAGGTAGACAAGCTCTGCTCAATAGATTGCTCATCGCCAATATCGGCAAAGATTTCTTCAAAAATACCAACACGACTTCCCTTGTCTGCTAAAATCGGCAACCCTGACTGAGCCATAACCTGCGTCAAGCCCAGGGTTTTGAGCATGATGGTCTTACCACCAGTATTGGGACCTGTGATAACAATGGCTGTTAAATCTTGACCAAAATGGACATCATTTGCGACGGCATTTTTGACCAAAGGATGGCAGACATGGAGCAGTTGAATCTCCTGATTTTCTGACAGCTGAGGAACGACTGCTTGCCTTTCTTGGATAAAGCGGACCTTGGCACGAATCAAGTCTAGATGGCCGATAATCCAAGCGTCGTTGGCAATTTCAGCCGCATGAGGGCGAACACGCTCAGAAATTTCTTGGAGAATTCGAAGCATTTCATAGCGCTCATCTGCTCGCAGACTAGCAATTTCTTCGCTCAGTTTGACCACCTCACGGGGTTCGATGTAGACGGTATTTCCACTAGCAGAAATATCATGAACGACACCTGCAATCTTATTGCGGTAGGTGTTTTTGACTGGTAAAACCTGACGGCCATTTCTGCTAGCAACAATCCCTTCTGTCAACATCTGCGATTTTTGCTTGAGCAAGTCTTGTAAGACATCGCGGACCTGACTCTCGCTATCATGGATTTTTCGACGGATTCGCGTCAATTCTTCACTGGCAAAATTTTCAATGAAACCTGCATCATTAAAGGCCTGAAGATTTCCTTGTAATTGAGGAAAATCGTGTAATTTCTCAAACCAGAGGGTTAATTCTGTCAAGCTGACATTTTCCAGATTGGCATAAAAACTTTGCAGCTCTCGGCTAGACAGAAGCACGCGCTTCAAGAGTAGGAACTCCTCGATATTGAGGTCCGCTCCCATCTCCAACCGCTTGCAGACTCCTGCAATTTCCTTAGTTGCGAGAATGGTGAAATGCGGTTGCTCGACGAAAAGAGCCTGCATTTCCTTCATCTCAGCAAAAGCCTGTTTGATTTTATCTGCTTTGGCAGTCGGAGCCAGCTGTCTCAATTGCTCCAAGCCCTGCTCGGTCAACAAATGAGGTTCAAACAAGGCCTTGACCTTATTGAACTCTAATGTTTCTAATATTTTCTTGTTCATCTTTATTTCCTTGTCTTTGAATGTCTAGGTGTGGTAGCTTTTTACATTCTGATAGATTCGAGTCAATCTGTAAACAAAGGGCTAGGAAAATTCCTGCCCTTTTTATCCGATTAAATTTGTCACCCAGATTTGTTTGAGCCAACTAGTGGTTACTGGTATGCTCTGGATGATGTGTTTTGCGACGATACTCTTTTCAAGAGGATTTTGTATAGCTGCCATGGGAATGGTCGCCAAGATTGTCAAAGCCATCTGCAAGACAAATAAGGTCACCAACATGGATAAGATACCTGCTGAAACTTGGAACAACTTGCCACCCAATTTTTTACTAGGAATCAAGTGTAAGAGGAGACCAAGCAAACGACCGATGCTATAGACTATCCCAAATACAAGCAAGTAGCCGATTCCTGCGTAAAAGACCTTATCCAACTGAAAGAGTTGATCCGATGGGAAAAAGAAAGTTCCCTGACCTTCCTGTGGATTTGCATAAGGAAGTAGCAAATGAAATTGCTCTCCAAGTCCCTTATAAAACTGGCCAGCCACAAAAGCCGATGCCATGGCTGAAATCAGGTAATAGACCTGTAAGAGCAGGCCTCTCCGATAGCCGATATAAAATCCCCAAGCCAAGACCAATAGAAGAAGGAGTGAAATCATAAGGAATCCTCAATCTTGCTCTGTTCTTGCTTACAAGTCACAAGCTTGTGGCGCAATTCTTCTAATTCTTGCTCCTTATCATCAAATTCAATCTCACGGCTGAGCTGAGTTGACAAACAGTTGACTGCCAACAAAAGAGCGATTGTTTCATCGTCTGCACTAGGCATTTGTTCTTTAATTGCTTGGTATTTTTCTGTCGCAACCTTAGCGATTTCCTCCATAAAAAGGTTATCATGCTCGGTTGTCAAGGTTAATGATTTTTTCCCGAATGTAAATTTGAATCGATTTAGATTTGCCATAAAATTCACCTCACGATATTATACCAAAATTCGCTAACTTTGTCAGTTTTTACAAATTTGCCTACTTTTATGGTACAATAGAAACTATGGCAAGTATAACACTCACACCAAGCGAAAAGGAGATTCAGGCTTTTCTTGAACACTATCAAACCAGTCTGGCTCCCAGTAAAAACCCCTATATTCGCTATTTTTTGAAACTGCCTCAAGCAACCGTTTCTATCTATACTTCTGGAAAGGTCTTGCTTCAGGGTGAAGGAGCTGAGAAATACGCTCGTTTCTTTGGCTATCAAGTTGTAGGGCAAACCAGCGGACAAAATCTCCCTTTGATTGGGACGGATGAGGTTGGAAATGGTTCCTACTTTGGTGGACTTGCAGTTGTGGCTTCCTTTGTCACACCTGACCAGCATGACTTCTTGCGAAAACTAGGTGTGGGGGATTCCAAGACACTGACCGACCAAAAGATCCGTCAGATTGCCCCTATCCTCAAAGAAAAAATCCAGCACCAGGCACTGCTTCTCTCACCAAGCAAGTACAACGAGGTCATCGGAGACCGCTACAACGCTGTTTCGGTTAAGGTAGCCCTCCATAACCAGGCTATCTATCTCCTTCTTCAAAAAGGCATTCAGCCTGAGAAAATTGTGATTGATGCCTTTACCAGTGCTAAAAATTATGACAAGTACTTGGCACAAGAGGCCAATCGTTTCAGCAATCCGATCAGCTTAGAAGAAAAGGCTGAGGGTAAATACTTGGCTGTCGCAGTTTCTTCTATCATTGCGCGTGATTTCTTTCTAGAAAATCTTGAAAATCTGGGACGAGAGCTGGGCTATCAACTTCCAAGTGGAGCTGGAACGGCTTCTGATAAGGTTGCTAGCCAGATTTTGCAGGCCTATGGAATGCAGGGACTCAATTTCTGCGCCAAACTGCACTTTAAAAATACTGAAAAAGCGAAAAAACGCTTAGAAAGGTAAGTTATGAATTCATTTAAAAATTTCTTAAAAGAGTGGGGATTGTTCCTCCTAATTCTGTCATTACTAGCTTTAAGTCGTATCTTTTTTTGGAGCAATGTTCGAGTAGAAGGGCATTCCATGGATCCTACCCTAGCGGATGGCGAAATCCTCTTTGTCGTCAAACACCTCCCTATTGACCGTTTTGATATCGTGGTTGCCCATGAGGAAGATGGTAATAAGGACATTGTCAAACGTGTCATCGGAATGCCTGGTGATACCATTCGTTACGAAAATGATAAACTTTACATCAATGACAAAGAGACAGATGAACCTTACCTAGCTGACTATATCAAACGCTTCAAGGATGACAAACTCCAAAGCACCTACTCAGGCAAGGGATTTGAAGGAAATAAAGGAACTTTCTTTAGAAGTATCGCTGAAAAAGCCCAAGCCTTCACAGTTGATGTCAACTACAACACCAACTTTAGCTTCACTGTCCCAGAAGGAGAATACCTTCTCCTCGGAGATGACCGCTTGGTTTCGAGCGACAGCCGTCACGTAGGTACCTTTAAAGCAAAAGATATCACAGGGGAAGCTAAATTCCGCTTCTGGCCAATCACCCGTATCGGAACATTTTAAGAGACCTAAGAGGCCGAGAATCAGCAATCTCAGCCTCTTCTTCTATCGTGAGACGATAATTATTCACTACCCAGTTTGATTAAGATAGAAACAAAGTTATACTCAATGAAAATCAAAGAGCAAACTAGGAAGCTAGCCGCAGGCTGTACTTGGGTACGGCAAGGCGAAGCTGACGTGGTTTGAATTTGATTTTCGAAGAGTATTAACTCTCACCTATTTATGCAAAGGAATCTTATGGAAGTTTATTTTTCAGGAACCATTGAACGGATTATTTTTGAAAATCCCAGCAATTTTTATCGCATCCTCCTCCTAGAAATCGAAGATACAGACGCACAGGATTTTGATGATTTTGAAATCATTGTCACGGGCACCATGGCTGATGTGATTGAGGGAGAAGACTATACTTTTTGGGGACAAATTGTCCAGCACTCCAAGTATGGGGAGCAACTGCAAATCAGCCGATATGAACGCGCAAAACCAACTAGCAAGGGCTTGGTTAAGTACTTTTCAAGTAGCCATTTCAAGGGGATTGGTCTCAAGACTGCTCAGAAAATTGTGGATACCTATGGCGAAAATACCATTGACGAAATTTTGCAACATCCAGAAAAGTTAGAAGGCATCGCAGGACTCTCTGCCAAAAATCGCGAGGCTTTCGTCTCCACTCTCCGTCTCAACTACGGAACGGAAATGGTTTTGGCCAAACTAGCCAACTACGGTATTCCCAATAAATTAGCCTTTCAGATTCAAGACTTTTACAAAGAAGAAACCCTTGATGTGGTTGAAAATTATCCCTACCAGCTGGTTGAGGATATCAAGGGCTTGGGATTTACCATTGCTGACCAATTAGCAGAAGAACTAGGTATCGAAAGTCAGGCTCCTGAACGCTTCCGCGCCGGTCTAGTTCATAGTCTTTTTCAGTCCTGTATGGAAACAGGGGACACCTATGTTGAAGCACGGGATTTGCTGGAACAAACCCTAACTCTCCTTGAATCTTCTCGTCCCGTGGAACTGGATCCCAGCCAAGTGGCCCAAGAGCTCTCCTACCTGATCGAAGAAGACAAGGTTCAGCAGATTGATACCAAAATTTTTGACAACAGCCTCTTTTTCGCTGAGGAAGGCATCCGCAGTCACTTGGTTCGTATCCTTGAAAAAGGAAAACAGAAGAGCCAGGATTTAGAAACCATTCAAAAACATATCGCTACTGTCGAAGAAGATCTGGAGATTGAGTATGATAACATTCAAAAACAGGCGATCTGCGACGCTATCCAGAACAAGGTCTTTATTCTGACAGGTGGACCTGGTACTGGTAAGACAACTGTTATCAATGGGATTATCGCTGTTTATGCTCTTTTAGAAGGACTTGACCTCAGGAAAAAAAGCAACTTGCCGATTCTTCTTGCCGCTCCAACCGGTCGAGCCGCTCGGCGCATGAATGAATTGACAGGTTTGCCTAGCGCGACCATACACCGCCACTTAGGAATGACAGGTGACGATGATACTAGTCATCTGGAAGATTATCTGGATGCCGACTTTATCATCGTGGATGAATTTTCCATGGTGGATACTTGGCTGGCCAATCAACTCTTCTCCAACATCTCTTCTAACAGTAAAATCCTTATCGTGGGCGACAGCGACCAGCTACCGTCTGTCAGCCCTGGCCAAGTTCTTTCTGATCTGCTTCATATTCCCTTGATTCCTCAGACTCGCTTGGAAAAAATTTACCGACAAAGCGAAGAATCAACCATCGTCACCCTAGCTAGTCAGATTCGCCAGGGCATCCTGCCAGCCGATTTCACCCAGAAAAAAGCAGACCGTTCCTACTTTGAGATTGCTAGTGGCCATATTCCTGCTACCATTGAAAAGATCTTAGGCGCTGCCCTCAGAAGTGGTATCCCTGCCCGTGATATTCAAGTTCTGGCTCCCATGTACCGAGGGACAGCAGGGATTGATGCCATCAACCAACTTATGCAAGACCTGCTCAATCCACCACAAAAGGACCAACTCAGTTTTGAAGCTCCCCAGTGCCACTATCGTAAGGGCGACAAGGTCATTCATTTGGTCAACGATGCTGAAATCAATGTCTTTAATGGAGACTTGGGAGCCATCACAGACCTGATTCCTGGCAAATACACCGAGTCGAAACAAGACGAGATTGTCATTGATTTTGATGGCAACGAGGTCTCTTACCCACGTAACGAATGGTACAAAATTCGCCTGGCCTATGCCATGAGTATCCATAAGTCCCAGGGAAGTGAGTTCCCTGTTGTCATCCTGCCTATCACTAGTGCTAGTAGGCGTATGCTAGAGCGCAATCTCATCTACACAGCCATTACACGCGCCAAAAGCAAACTTATCTTACTAGGCGAATTACAGGCCTTTGACTATGCTACACAACATATCGGAACTGCCCGAAAAACCTATCTGATTGAACGCTTCAGTGACCTACTAGATAATGTTGAAGAAAAGCAACCAGCTGTCTCTGAAACAGCCACATCAAGCACCTCTGAACAAGCCTACATCCTGACAGAAGAAAACTGGGATAGCATCCCAGCCATGATTGGGATTACAGATGCAGACCTCAAAGAGATTTTTGGAAAATAGTGCATAAGAAAACCCACCAAGTCAGGTGGGATTTTTGTTTATTAAGATTATTTAACTGTTGCTGTGCTTGTGATCAATTCAACAGCTTTTTTAATTGTGATATCATGTTTCAACATATCAGCTGAAAGCAAGCTTTGTACTTGTGCCACTTCCATGTTGTAGTCTGCCGCCAATTGCTCGATTTCTTTTTGAATTTCTTCTTCTGAAGCATCAAATCCTTCAGCTTTCGCAACTGCTTCGATAACAAGGTTAGTCTTCGTACGTGACTCAGCTTCTCCCTCGTATTGTTTGTGAAGGTCTTCTTGAGTAGTTCCAGTGATTTGGAAGTACATGTCAGGATTGATACCTTGACGTTGCAAGTTTCCAAGAAATTCATTTACTGAGCGGTGAACTTCTTCGTGGATCATTTCTTCTGGAAGTTCTACGATTTCAGCGTTTTCTACAGCTTTATCAATTGCTGCACCTTCAACTGCATCTTTGTATGCTTCTTCTTTAGCAGCAGCCAATTCCTTACGGTATTTTTCTTTCAATTCAGCAAGTGTTTCAACTTCTTCATCGATGTCTTTTGCAAGCTCATCGTCAAGAGCTGGAACTTCTTTAGCTTTTACTTCGTGGATAGTTGTTACGAATTTAGCTTCTTTACCTGCAAGATCTTCTGCTTGGTAGTCTTCTGGGAATGTTACGATAACATCAACAGTTTCACCAGCTGAGTGACCTACCAATTGGTCTTCGAAACCAGGGATGAATTGACCTGAACCAAGTCCAAGTGAGAAGTTTTCACCTTTTCCGCCATCAAATTCAACACCATCGATAGAACCAACGAAGTCGATGACAACAGTGTCGCCGTTTTCAGCAGCAGCTTCTTTGATAACCAATTCAGCCAAGTTGTTGCGTTCGCGTTCGATACGCTCTTCAACGTCAGCATCCGTTACTTCTTTTTCTACATCTACTGATACTTCAAGGTTTTTGTAGTCACCCAATTTTACTTCAGGTTTTGTAACGACTTCAGCAGTGATAACCCAGTCTTGACCTTTTTCCATTGAAGTTACGTCAATTTTTGGTTGAGCAACGACTTCAAGACCAGCTTCTTTTACAGCTGCTTCATAAGCATTTGGCAAAAGAGCGTTCATAACGTCTTGGTAAAGTGACTCTTCACCAAATTTTTTGTCGAAGATAGGACGTGGAAGGTGACCTTTACGGAAACCTGGAACATTAAGAGATTTCTTCACTGAGTTGAAGACACGATCCAATTCTGGTTTGATTTGGTCTTGAGAGATAGTGAAAGTCAAGACACCACGGTTTGTTTCTTTGTTTTCAAATGATACAGACATTCTGTCATTTCTCCTTAAAATTTTTTAAATACAGTCTATTATAACATAAATGAGCGACTTTTTTCAAGTAATGAATGCGCTTTTCAATGATGGGAGAGGTACTAGTTTCTTCTCAGTTTTCTTTAGGATTCGAATATAATCTTATAAAAGATGTTTAATGATGGTTGATTACAGTAAAAAACGAATCGCCCACACATCCCTCATTAGGCGATTCGTTTTGTATTATTTAACCACAAGAACCTTGTAATATTCATACTTATTTGGCTGTGTAATCTTAATTTTTTGACCATAGAAACCATCGATTTCTTTGTCAAAATAATCTGAAAATCCTGATGGCAAGCGTTTCATCTTAAGAACTTCTCCAGATTGGTCTGCATATACAAGGAAGTGATGGTGGGTTGTAGCCATACCATCATCAATCAGTACAAAGTAACCTGTTTTGAGCTTACCTTGCTTATTTTCTAAATAGTATAGTTTATTGTTATTGATTGTGAAGTGAGCAGATAGTCTAAGTCGTACACCTGAGTCTTCTAGATAAAGATCATTGCCAACTTTTTTGATTTCTGATCTAGTTGTCATCTCTGGAAGTGGTAATACTCTACGACCATCTGCTCCAAAGTAATATCGACCTGGTAGATTTTGGAAATTACGAATAACAGCTTTAGGATCAATTTCTTGTCCTTCTTCTTTATTATCTACTAAAGCTAAGGTTGTATTTGCAACCTCATCCCCATATTTGTCGGAAAACTTCTTGAACTCAGGTTTGATATACCAAGTATTTTTAGCCACGATAACATCAGTATAGTTATGTCCGTCAAATTTTGATGTAATCAGATACTCATATCCATCACCTAAACGGACAATATCATCATCTTTATAAGGGCTATTTTTTAAAGTCAACATATAGCCATCCTTACCAATGATATAACTTTCTCCATCGCTGGCTGGAACAGCTCTGTCTGCGACCATAGCACCTGATTTTTCAAAGTAAGACCATTCACCATTTGCAGTCGCCCATCCTGTTGCCATAGCTCCACTGCCTTTGAGGTAATACCATGTAGCCCCTTCTTTGTACCAACCTGTACGCATGGCGCCACTATCTGCTAGAGAGTACCATGTTCCAGCTTCCTTGTACCAGCCAGTACGCATAGCGCCACTATCTGCTAGGGAATACCATGTATTTCCGTCTTTGAGCCAGCCTGTCTGCATTTTACCAGCGCTATCGAAGTGATACCAAGAGCCAGCATTTTGCACCCATTTATTTTTAGCGAGACTGCCATCTTGAGAAAGATTCCAGTCAGAACCATTTTTAACCCAAGTATCTGCAGCTTGTGCTTGATTGATTGACAAAAGCAGACCAGCACCTGCAAGCAAACCAAGAGTGAATAGTTTAGATTTTTTCATAGTTATTTCCTCCATGAATTGAAACTGTGAGATAGAGTTGGTTTAACAATCTTTTTTATAGCACTCTTAAAGAGATGAAACAAAGACCTTAACGCTCTAGTGACCTTATTTTGATAATTTACAGAGACATACCTGTAACCTCCTTTTGGATTTTATATATCCTTTGATAAATACTACATTACTTTAGTTATCTTTAGCTTCATTTTACTCCCCTATAAAATGAATGTCAACAAATAACATAAAACATTGTGAAAAAAATATTTTATCGTACTAGAGGTACTTACTCGCTTCTTTGATACTAGGTTCAGTCACTTCTCCAATATTATTTTTACATATCTATTAAAACTCCTCATGCCCTACCAAGTGGTGCTGAAAGGCATAGACTGCAGCCTGGGTGCGATCACTAACCTTAAGTTTGGCAAGGATGTTGGACACGTGGGTCTTGACCGTCTTGAGAGAGATAAAAAGTTCGTCTGCGATACGCTGATTTTCGTAGCCCTTGGCGATGAGTTGGAGAACATCTCGCTCACGCGCAGTCAGGTCCTCATGTAGTTCTATGTGATTGCGGTGGTATTCGACTTTTTTGCTGACCTCTTGCTCAATGGCCAACTCGCCAGCAGCCACCTTACGGACGGCATGGAGTAGTTCGTCCGCACTAGAAGTTTTGAGCATATAGCCACGAGCACCGGCATTTAAGACGGGCATGATTTTTTCATTGTCCAAGTACGAAGTCACAATCAAAATCTTGGCTTCAGACCATTCTTTGAGGATGGCCAAGGTCGCATCAATCCCATTCATCTCAGGCATGACGATATCCATGACAATAACATCCGGACGCAATTTCAAGGCCAAGTCAATGCCTTGAGACCCGTTGGACGCCTCACCCACAACTTCTACATCATCTTGGAGGTCAAAGTAGCTTTTCAAGCCCAATCGAACCATTTCGTGGTCATCTACTAATAAAATTTTCATCTTTACTCCTTTATCATTCCTTATCGAGCAGGGGAATACGGATATCAACTGCCAGCCCTTGCTTAGGCGCTGTCAATAACTGAACCGTCCCTGCCATATCTTCAACCCGCTCCTTGATATTACGAAGTCCATAACTCAAGTCATCTAAGCTACCTAACTGGAAACCAATCCCATTGTCCACCACCTTCAGCTGCAATTCAAAATCTGTCTGATAGAGATAGACATCCAGACAAGATGCCTGGGCATGGCGGAGGGTATTGCTGATCAACTCTTGCAGGATACGGAAGATATGCTCCTCGATTTTCTTGGGCAATTGCGTCACATTTTGCTTAAGACTAACTCTGAGATCACTCTTGTCCTCAAGCTCTTTTAAGAGGATTTGGATTCCCTCAACCAGACTCTTCTGTTCCAATTCAACTGGTCGCAAATGCAAGAGCAAGACCCGTAAATCCTTCTGGGCTGTTTCTAAAATAGCTGTGACGCTCTGCAACTGGCTCTGCATCTTTTCTCTTTCCAATTTCAAAGCCTGCTGACTGATACCCGATAAAATCATGTGGGCCGCAAACAACTCCTGACTGACTGTATCGTGCAAATCCCGAGCAATCCGTTTCCGTTCTTTCTCGATGATTTCCTCTTCCTGAGCAAGACTGTGATTTTCAGACTTTTGAAGAGCTTCTGTCAAAAGATTAAGTTTACCTGACAAGGACTTGAAGCTGGCATCCAAATCTGGATCAGCAACCTGAACCACTTCTTTCCCTGCCAATAAACGCTTGAGATTGGCCTTCATTTTTCTTAGAGAAAGCTCTTCAACACCTCTCCAAAACAGGGCTAAGAGAAAGGTCATGGACATGCTGAATACCAACAACAAAAAGACAAATTTTTCTGTTTTTTCGACATCATGCAAGAAAATAGACCAGTCAAAGTCAAGGATGTCCAGCAAGCTGTGGGACAGAAATAAGACAAACAGGATGGAGGTGAGAGCAATCATTACATAGGCTTGTTTTTTCATCCTCTAACCACCTCAACATCGCCAATCATAGTGGTTAAGAAAATCTTGACACTCTTGTTACTCTTGAGATAGTCTCTTGTTTCTTGATGATAGTGTTCATTGCGAAGGGCTCGCTTGGGCTGATTGAAAAAATTCAAATCACCATAAAGACAGTTAACACTGAGACTGACTTCCACATCTACAGGCACAATGATTTTGGTCGTTCCTACCATCTTTCTGAGGATAATGACATTGTCATGATTGGTTAGAATCACCCTCTCCAGATGAATGGTGTCCTTGCCCATGAGACGAAAGAGATTGATATCATCAAACTGGCAAGTTTGATAACTTGAAAAATGATGGAGATTCCCAAACCAACGATTTTTCTCCTTCTTAACTGTCACCACCTCTTCAAAAACCAAATTGGTCTGCTCTTTTTCCTGGTTCATCATTGGATAAAGAAGAAAGAGGCTATAGATAACCGCAACAAAAATAGCTAGAATCACAAAAGGATTGAGCATGACGATGAAAAAGAAGAGAATGCTTGCCACCACTAAAAGAAGGTTATTCCCCTCTTTACCAGTGTAATAGCGAATCAAAAGCAAAAAGAGAAAAAGTATCAGCAGAAAACGCGAAAAATGCTCTGAAACCATCAAAATCAGAGCTCCTGTCAAAAGACAGGCTTCGATAAATAAAAAGATTTTAAATTTTCTCATAGGTGCATCCTCTCCCTCTATTTTATCACAACTCAAAAAAGTCACCTCGGTCTGAAGATGGAAAAAAGGCGGTGATTACGCCTTTTTCATCTGATCATTTGCTTCTTTTAGTTTGCCGTAAAGAAGATAGTCTACTTTTTGCAGATCTGCTATGGTGGCACAATTAAGGGCACACATAATCAAACGCAGATCGTTTTTCCAGCCTTGGACAATGCCAATCACTTCTTCAACTGTGTAGGTTTCAACCAATTCCAGAACTGTTCGAGACAGTCCTACAGCTTTGGCGCCAAAAATCAGGCACTTAATCATATCCAGTGGATTCCGAACCCCTCCACTGACCAAGAGTTGGACCTTGTCTTTCCAGTCTTGGGCATTGAGAAGGGCCTGCATGGTAGACTGACCCCATTGATTGAGGTAGTCACGTTGACCACTGCGACGGTTTTCAATATAAGCAAAGCTGGTGCCACCACGACCTGACAGGTCAAAGGTTCGAACGCCCAATTCATAGGCTCTTTCGATGGTCTTCACATCCATCCCAAAGCCGACTTCCTTTAAGACAATAGGAACGGGGATTTGCTTGCTATAGTCTGCTAGATGCGATTGCCAGTTTCTGAACTTTCTTTCTCCCTCGGGCATGAGCAACTCCTGCATAACATTGACATGCACCTGCAGGAGAAGAGGATTCATCTCTTCTACAGTCCGAAGTCCCAACTCAACAGGCTTGTCTAATCCAATATTGGTTCCAAGAAGGAGATTTGGATGATCATACTTGACAGAAAAAGAGGCATCTGATGGATCTTTGAGAGCCGCACTATAAGAGCCCGTTACAAATAAAATCCCACAGGCTTCCGCCACCTGAGCCAGCTTTTGATTTATTTCTCTTCCCTTATCGCTTCCACCTGTCATGGCATTGATATAAAAAGGAAAATCCCACTTTCGACCAGCAAATTCTGTCGACAGATCGATTTCATCCAGATCGTAAAGAGGCAAGGAAGAATGAATCAACTCCACCTCATCAAAGCTATTATAGGAACTTTTCTGCTCAAGGGCATAGCGGATATGCTCGTCCTTACGATTTGTCGTCATGTCCTATCCTTTCTTGGTATAAGAGCTCAATCCCCAGATCGGCCCAACGGTTTTTTAGGGTTTCAGTTGATTGCTCATCAAAACTCAAGGCAATACCACAATCACCACCACCAGCGCCACTACTCTTGGCAACAGCCTGCAAATCTTGACTGGCTTCTTTCAGCTGTCTAAGCGAAGGCGTGTAAATATCTGCGCTCAAGCCTTCTAAGAGCTTGCTGGCTACTTCTACTTGCTCGATCACTTTTTCGGCTTTTCCTTGCTCCAAGGATTCTACCAAAGTAGCTACCATTGCTTTTGAGGAACTTAAAAAATTCTGATTGATGTTTTGCTTGATTTGCTGGACCATGTGACTCGATACAGCCACTTCCTTGGTCCATCCCACTAGGAAATCACATTCTAGGGCAGGTTGTACGTGTGAGATTGAAAAGCCCCAATCACGCTCTAAAACAGTCGCTAAGTTTTCTTCTTCCAACCAAGTAGCCACCTTCTGGCGATTAAATGACTGGTAAAGAACCAATTCCTCTGCCACAATACAGGCAAGGTCCCCCATAGAACCATTGTCTCCGCGCTTGAGCAAGACAGCACTAGCCAGCTTGAATAAGAGGCCCTGATTAACAGAAAGATTATATAGAGCTAGCAGAGCTTTGACAACCAAGACAACGACGCTGCCACTAGAACCTAAACCAAACTTTTTCCCTTCTCGTTCCATTTTTCCTCGGATTTCTAGAGAAAAAGGTTTTAAAGTTTGACCTCGATAAATCAGGAAATCTTCCACTAAAGCAATCGTTTCTTGAATCAAGCTGTAGTCAGGATTCGGCGTCAAATCCACTGCGAAACCAAACATATCTGAGTAGATACGGTAACTATCAGAAAAAGCAATCTCGCCCTTCATATAGATGGGAATGGCCTTTATCAAGGCCAACTGCCCTGGCTCTAAAACAGCATATTCACCTGCCCAATAGAGCTTTCCGCAAGTTTTAACAGCAATCATCTTGGCTCAAATCCTTTGTTTTTGACACAATCAAGCGATAACGTTGACCGAAGATTTCTGATAAATGCTCCAAGTCTTTCTCCTGACAGAGGACCTTGACATTGGGACCAGCATCCATAGTAAAGTAACAAGCCTCTCCTTGCTCACGTAGCTGGCGAACAAAGTCCATGGCTTCATAAGACGCATCCGTCAGATAAGAAAAGGCTGGTGATGCTGTTTTGGTCGTAGCGTGCATAGCTAGGGCATTTTCCTCCGTTAACTCCCCAACCTTGGCAAAGTCATTTTCCTTGAGATAAACCAGCATATCCTGATAATCCTTCTCAGACTGACGTACCCAGTCGTCAAAAGTCGTCGAAGTTTCCACACAGAGTTTCATCCCGTCACGGCTAGAGATTGGTTTTTTCTTATCCTCTAGCACCAACATAATCATAGCTAGTTTCAAGTCTGTCTCTACAGGGTAAATTTCTCCACTATCCTTGTCCCAGGCTCCTAGCGGTCCATAAAAACTCCGAGAAGAAGAGCCTGAAGCAAACTTAGCCTCCTGCGCTAACTGACTTCTATCCAATCCAAGCTTGAAATAAGCATTACAAGCCTTGACCAGGGCGGACAAACCACTAGAACTTGAGGACAGACCCGCCGCGGTAGGCATATTGTTCTGAGTATCAATACGGACAAAGCCCTCACCAGCTGGACGATAACGGTCAATAATCTTACTCATCTTAGCATGCTCCGCCTCATTTTGTAACTGACCATTGATATAAAATGCATCAGCCATCGCATCCGTCGGTAGCGGCGACAAAGTCGTCTCCGTGTACATATTTTCCAAAGTCAGAGAGATACTGCTAGTAGCAGGCACCATCTCTTTTTCTTTTTTCTTTCCCCAATATTTGATAATGGCAATATTTGCGTAGGAACGTACTTTTACAGGCTCTCTATCCATGTCTGAACAGCTCCTTTCTCTTCTAATCTTTCTGCTAGTTCTTGTGCGTGTGTCAAATTGTCTGCCAAGGCTATGATACAGCCTCCTAGCCCACCACCGCTCATCTTGGCACCCAAAGCACCATGATTAAGAGCCGTTTCAACGAGGGAATCTGCCTCAGGGCTACTAACACCAATTTCTTTTAGATGTAAATGCGCTTGACTGAGGATTTCCCCCAGCCCTTCAGCATCTTTTTGTGAAATCGCTTCTTCTGCCTGCTGGGTCAATTCTCCCAAGGCATGCAAAAACGGCAGGGCATCCTTGCCCTTGTTTTGAACCACTTGGATGGCTTCACGAGTATGACCATAAACACCGGTATCGGCAATCACCAAATAGGCGGATAAGTTCATCTCAAGCTCTGTAAATCCTACGTTCTTAATAAAGCGAATAGGCTGGTCACTGAGACAGGTCTTGGCATCCAAACCACTTGGATTCATATGGGCAATCATCTCCGCCCGATTGACCAAGATTTCTAGTACATCATGAGGCAGGTCAGCTTGATAATAGTCAAAAACAGCTCGAGTGGCCGCTATACTGATAGCAGCTGACGAACCCATTCCCCGCTTCTCAGGGATAGCCGAGTCAATCTCACAGCGAATGCAGGATTCTTTGATATCCAAATACTCAAGCGAAGCATAAACCGCCATGGACAAAGTATCCTCCTCATAGAGACGCCAAGGACTCGCTGCAGGAACTACCTTACAAGTCACCTCCACCTCCAAAAGAGGCAAGGAAATAGCAGGATAGCCGTAAACGACCGCATGCTCCCCTATTAAAATAATCTTACTATGTGCCTGACCGACACCAACCTTTTTTGTCATGTTATCCTTTTACTAGACGAAAAAGTCGTCTCATACTCAATGAAAATCAAAAAGCAAACTAGGAAGCTAGCCGCAGGCTGTACTTGAGTACGGTAAGGCGACGCTGACGTGGTTTGAATTTGATTTTCGAAGAGTATTATTTTTCCTACAAGTATTTATTCTCTCCTATCTATTTTATTATATTTTCACAAAAAAAGCGATTGTTTCCTTCACAATCGCCTCTTTCATTATTGAACCCATTCGCCATTATAATTGACAGAATAGCCATCTACAGTCGTATTCACTGCTAAAGCACCTGAGCTATAAGCGTAGTACCATTTACTGCCGACCTGGAACCAGCCAGTGACCATAGCTCCTGATGAACGAAGATAGTACCACTTGTTACCAAGGTATTGCCATCCAGTTTTCATATCACCATTTGACTGGTCTAAATAATACCAAGTTGAGCCTTCCTGATACCAACCCGTCGCCATGGCTCCTGATGAACGAAGGTAGTACCACTTATTGCCAAGTTGTTTCCAACCAGTTTGCATTGCAGCACTTGTTGTATCGAGATAGTACCAAGTTGAGTTGTCATTGGTCCAACCACGCACTAGCTCCCCAACCGTCAAACTGTCGATACGAGCATCGAAGCCACTATCCTTCTGTAAATAATACCAGTGTCCCTCATCATGAACCCAACCAGTTTTTAAGGTGTGATAACTACGCTGATCTTCAAAATAATAGACTCGTTTCTCTGCTGGACTATCATATTGTTCCCCATGATGTTTGTTGGTATTTGTAGCAGTTTTTGCCTCTAAAACTTGCTTGCCAACAAATTCTTGTAAGACACCATCTTGTCCAAAGTAGTACCATTGTGGCATTGGCATAGATTCTAATCTCAAACCATTTGGGTAAGGACCAATTGTACTACCTTTAGATGGAAACGGGATATATTGCCAGCCGACAACCATTTCTCCTGATACATGATCAAAATAATAGGTCTTGCCATCAATCACTCGCCAGGCCTTTTCTTTGATCTCACCCTTCTTATAGTAGGTTCTACCATTTTCTTGGACAAATTGCCAGCCTTCTGAATCAGCATCATCCGCCAATACTATACTTGTTGCTAGCAAACCGAAGAAAAAGACTGCTAATGCGATTGGCATCAATTTTTTTATTATTTTCATTAGACCTATCCTCCATAACTGATTGTAGCAAATACAAAATCGCATGTCAACATATAAAGAACTCATATAAAAAGCAGTTCCAAAACTGCAACTGCTTTTCTATTCTTGCATGGTGTAACCGACACCACGCACGGTTTTAATGTAGCTTTTTTGACCTTTTACATCAAGCTTGCTACGTAGATAACGGATATAGACATCCACGATATTTGTTTCGGTCGCACTTTCATACTTCCAGACGCTTTCCAACAACTGCTCACGAGTCAGAACTTTCTTGCTCCCCATAAGAGTAGCCAAAAGGTCATACTCACGGCGCGTCAGAGCAATCATTTCCTCGCCACGATAAACGGTATGATGTTCTACATCCATACGCAGATTGCGGTAAGACGTTGGAACCTTCATCTGACTACAGTGTTGGTCGATAAAGTCCCGACCTCGGAAAATCGCTGAAATACGATCCACCAGATTCTCAATAATAACCGGCTTATAGATGTAAGAAACGGCAAAGTGTTGGATTGTCTCAATCTGATCTTGCAATTCTTCGCGATGGTCCAAGACCATAATCACTGAGGCTGGCTTAGTCCGACTTAGCTTATCTGCAAAATCCTGGGCTGTCATATCCCCAAGTTGAGCATTCAATAAAATCAAGTCATAGTCTGTCTGAAGAGCCATGGAGAGGGCTTTTTGCCCCTCCTCAACCTGATCAACTCGGTATTGCTCTTTTTGGAGTTCCAAACTTAAAAAATGAGCTAGATTTCTTTCTTTCTCAAGTAATAAAATCCGTTTCCCCATGGCAGACCTACTTATTTTTCGTCATACCAAGAGTAGTGGAATGTTCCTTCTTTGTCTTTACGTTGGTAAGTGTGGGCACCAAAGTAGTCACGTTGCGCTTGGATCAAGTTAGCTGGAAGGTCAGCTGAACGGTAGCTATCAAAGTAAGTAATCGCTGCTGAGAAAGTTGGCACTGGCACACCAGCTTGAACAGCAAGAGCTACGATATCACGCACTGCTTGTTGGTACTTAGCAGTAACATCCAAGAAGTACTCATCCAAAAGAAGGTTAGCAAGGTCTGCATCACGGTTGTAAGCATCTGTAATCTTTTGCAAGAAACGAGAACGGATGATACAGCCATCACGCCAGATAGATGCGATATCTGCAAATGGCAAATTCCAGTTGTTTTCTTTAGAAGCTACACGCAATTGCGCAAAACCTTGTGCGTATGAAATGATTTTTGAGAAGTAAAGGGCTTGACGAATCTTTTCAATCAACTCAGCCTTGTCTCCTTCAAATTTGAAGGCAGCTGGTTTTGGAAGAACCTTGCTAGCATGTACACGTTCTTCTTTGTAAGTTGAAATGTAACGTGCAAATACTGACTCAGTGATGAGTGACAATGGCACACCAAGGTCAAGTGATGATTGACTAGTCCATTTACCAGTTCCCTTGTTACCTGCAGCATCAAGGATGTAGTCTACGATTGGTCCATCTTGGCCTTCATCGTCTTTACGGCTCAAGATATCAGCTGTGATTTCGATCAAGTAGCTGTCCAATTCACCCTTGTTCCACTCAGTAAAGATTTCAGCCATATCTTCTGCTGAAAGACCTAACAAGTGTTGCATCAAGTCATAACTTTCTGCGATCAATTGCATATCACCATACTCGATACCGTTGTGAACCATTTTCACATAGTGACCAGCTCCATCAGGACCGATGTAAGTCACACATGGTTTGCCATCTTCTGGTGCTTTAGCTGAGATTTCTTCAAGAACATCCGCAACCAATTCGTAGGCCTCTTTTTGTCCACCAGGCATGATAGAAGGACCTTCTAGGGCACCTTTTTCACCACCAGAAACCCCAGTACCGATAAAGTTGATACCTGAGTTTGCTAATTCTTCATTACGACGGATTGTATCTTTGTAGAAAGTGTTTCCTCCGTCAATCAAGATATCACCTTTGTCAAGGTGTGGAAGAAGGGCTTGGATAGTAGCATCTGTACCAGGTCCAGCTTGAACCATGAGCATGATACGACGAGGTTTTTCGATTGAGTTTACAAAACTTTCAACGTCATAGCTTGGTACAAAGTTCTTTTCAGGATGGCAAGCAATTACATCTTCAGTTTTTTCTTTACTACGGTTGTAAATAGCAACTGTGTAACCACGAGATTCAATATTAAGGGCAAGGTTACGACCCATTACGGCCATACCAACAACACCAAAGTTAGCTTTTGTCATTTGACACTCCTCTTGTTTAATTTGTTTTATTTTATCATTTTTACTTTTGAAAAGAAAGAATTTTGTAACGACTGCTTAGTAGTCCAAGTCATCCGCATGTCCAGAACCATTTCCAACAAAGTATCCTGTCTTACAGTTAAGGGTAAAGAGATAGGTTCCATCTGGCTTGTAGAGGTTGTAATAACCATTGCCATTAACGATATTAACACGTTCAAGGATATATTGGTTACCAGTGATATAACCACGTGAACGTGAAGTCGCTAGAATTTGTTCTAAGACACCATCCGCGAAATCCCAGGCAGAATTATTGCTATCATCAATAGCAGACTGGTTATAAGAAACACGACTCGCACTTCTTTGAACAGCAACTCCTGCACTTGATACACCCATATTGACTTCACTGCGGGTACTTCTAGTTTCAGTTGATGCAGCATTTGAACTACTTGGGCTTGTTTCACTAGCAGTATTTTCACTTGCTTGACGAGAACTTGAGCTGCTAGTTTGACTTGAACTTGAGCTTGAAGCACTTGTTTGCTGGCTCTTACCAAGGCTGATAGCCTTATCTAGAACTTTATCAAGCTCCGTATTTCCAGTTTTAATATCTGTAAATTTAGCATCCGATTTGGCTTTGGCATTGGTATCCAGAACACCATCAACAATAGCTGGCTTCTCAAATTGAGCATTGACATCTTGAATAGCCTTGATTTGAGTTGCTAGGCTATCATACTTAGATTTTGCAAGCGCATGTTCGCGACTACCTTCTAGCTTATCAAGCAAAGTTTTAAGTTGGCTCAGTTTATCAAACTGGCTATTTTTCAAAGCCGTTTTGTTGCTATCTGTATAGAAGGCATCGTATTGACTATTGAAATCTTCTAAAATCGGCTGAATATTCTGCTCACTAGACGATGATTGAGAAGTTTGAATTTCCTTTGTTGAGCGATTCACTTGACGGTAAACATAATAAGCACTGACACAGATAACCACTGATACGAGCGCCAAAGCGGTCAAAACAAAACCTTTTTTACTTTTCTTTTCTGGGTCCTCTTGATCCAGACGAGAAAGTTTTTTCTCCTCTTCCACTTCCCCAGTCATTTCTGTTGGATTTTCATCCTCTAGCAATAGAGAATCCAAGCCTTGCTCCTCATCGTCCAGAGGCAAGGGTGGTAAAATGTCTTCAGAAGATGGAACTTCCTCCGAAGAAGCTTCTGACTCTTCTACAGCCTCACGCACTTCTTGGATTAAATCATCCAGACTCTGAGTTTCGACTAACTCCTCTTTTTTGTATTGACGTGTTTCAAACTTATCTGCTTCGATTTCATCTTTGTGTTGCTTGACATACTTGTCCAAAATGGAATCTTCAGGCAAGACTCCTGCTTCCACTTCTTCATTTTTACGAATAGCTTGACCAACTGTTAACTCTTTTGCTTCATCAAAATCAAATCGCGGTTCTTGGTTTTCTTTTTTATGACGATTCCGTCTTTTCTTACTCATGAGTTTTCCTTCCTACTTTACTTCCTGACGTTTAACACGCTGACCAAAATATTGATACAAATCAACTTTTAAAGTTCCGTTGTACAACTTCCGTTTCTTATCCGCCTGACTACCGTACTTGGTCTCAAAGGCTTCATCACTAGTTAGAATAAACTTGCTCCACGTTTTCAGAGGAGCAAATACTTGACCCATCTCAGCATAAAGCTTGGTAACCCCTGCATCATCTGACAAGCGTTCACCATAAGGTGGGTTAGAGATAATCACTCCATTTATTTTATCAGAACGCAAATCCTGCACGCGCATCTGCTTAAAGGTAATATCTCCTGCAACACCTGCTGCCTGAGCATTGGCCTTAGCAATTTCCACCATACGTGCATCGATATCACAACCCATGATATCCAGTTCCAGTTCACGATTCACCTTCTTAGCCGCCTCTGTGCGCACTTCTTGGATCAAGCGATCGCTAATCCAGTTCCATTCCTCAAAAGCAAAGGAGCGACGAAGCCCTGGAGCCATCTTTCTGGCAATCATAACTGCCTCGATACAGAAAGTTCCTGAACCACAGGTTGGATCAATCAAGGGCTTGTCTGGATACCAGTTAGAGAGTTGCAAAATAGCTGCTGCCATGTTTTCCTTGATAGGAGCGCCACCTTTTTCGGTACGATAGCCACGTTTAAAGAGGCTAGCCCCTGTCGTATCAATCATGACAGTTGCTATGTCTTTCAGAATAGAGACCTCAATCTTAAACTCAGGACCAGTTTCCATCAGAGGAACACCTTCTGGACGGGCATAGTATTTTTGCAATTTCTTGACAACGGCCTTCTTTGAAATAGCCTGAACACTGGGTTCATTGTGTAGTTTAGATTTCACACATTTGGCTTTTGAAATCGGGAATCGAGCTCCAAGTGGTAAATAATTTTCCCAATCTAGAGCGAAAACTCCCTGAAAGAGCTCCTCAAAAGTCTTAGCTGGAAAAGTTCCTACGATGATCTTGATACGGTCTGCTGCCCGAAGCCAGAGGTTGGTTTCGATAATGGCTCTCACGTCTCCTTGAAAACGAACACGTCCATTTTCAACCTGACAATCGTAGCCCAACTCTCGCACTTCACGACCAACGACAGCCTCAAGACCCGCTGCAGCAGTAGCGATTAAATTAAATTCTTTTTTCATGTTACAGTCTTGCAAGACCTTTCTATATGTCCACTTTAAAAAATGAGGTTGAGAAAGTTTTCTCAGCCCCAACCTATATGCAATTTTCTATAAGCCATGTTTTGTTCCAGAAGTGACTAGGACCACTTCCTTCGATAATCATCTGTCTACTACTAACAGCTTACAGCTGGTAGCAGTCAGAGTACTACGTTCGTTTCCGTGTACTCCATGCCCCGACCAAAATTTGGGTTGCTAGCTTGAGGGGTTTACCGCGTTCCACTCTCTCTGTTTCCAGAAAGACTCCGTCACTGTGGCACTTTCAAGCCTACTCTGGCCTATCCAAGGACTTAGCCATTTCAACTGCCGTAACGATCTCTCGTCCCTAGGCTTATGGTTTCGCCTAGCACAAACACTACAGGCATCACAGCCTGTGCTAGCATGGACTTTCCTCATGAAAAGAAATTCTCCTCACGCGATTATCCAAAAATTGCACTTTTCAAATAAGCTCTTATAAATCAGAGTTATCCAAAATTTGTTTACCAAACACTTCTTTCTCAAGACGATTTAGTCGTTTCAAAATATCAAAATTCGTCATAGAAGTTGTAGACGTCATTTCAAGTGGTTCTGCTTGAACCGTTGCAGATTCAGGTTTGCGAGACAATTCTTCCTTCAACTCTGCAATTTCTTGACGGAGAGACTTGACTAAGGCAGCATAAGTTTCGTAGTCCTTGATGACATCGTCCAAAAATTCATCAACTTCAACCTTACTATATCCACGGACTTCACGTCCAAACTCTTGCTCAAAAATATCTTTTGCTGAAAAAATAATACTTGCCATCTCTCTCTCCATTCTCGGTTTCTAATAGTATTATTATATAAAAAAAGGCAAACAAAAATCAAGGTCAAAGGCTTACTTTTCAGAAAAATTTTCTACTAGCTCATTTAAGTCTTCAAACGTTAACCTTTTTATGCGATAACCTGCCTGATTTTTCATCAAATTGTCTATAAATTTTAATTTGGTCTCATTTTCTGGGTCATAGAAAAAATAAGCTAAATCAGTGTTTTCCAGTAAAAATCGTTGGTAATCTCGTAATTGCCCCATATGTTCATATTTAGGATAGGCATATTTGACAAAATCGACCTGCTTAAATTGGCTAAGTTTAAGCTGATTCGCTTCATTCCAATTTTCCCCGTGTGTTTCAAAATCAAAAATGGTCGCTAGGCTGAAATCATATTCTTCTTTCATTTCATTTGCGACATCAAGCACCCAAGATTCAAATCCCAAGTTCCCTGTAAAGACCAGCCATTTAGCCCCTTCTTCTGCTAAACTTTCTAGATCACGGTGAATGGCTTTCTTTATAATTTTTAACCTGATATCTTTTTCATTAAACAAACCCAAGTCAAAATTAGAATATCCCATAATTAAAGCTGTAGTCATTTTTACACCTTTCTTTCTATTTTTATGGTATAATAGAGTGATGTTATTGTACCAATAAGGAGAAATATGGTCAACTATCCTCATAAAATTTCATCAAAAAAAAACCAAACATCCATTTCTCAACCCAAAAATTTCGCAAATCGAGGAATGACTTTTGAAAAGATGATCAACGCTACAAACGACTACTATCTAACGCATGGTATGGCAGTTATCCATAAAAAGCCAACGCCTGTTCAGATTGTTCGAGTAGACTATCCTCAACGTAGTCGAGCCAAAATTGTAGAAGCCTACTTTAGACAAGCTTCCACAACAGATTACTCTGGCGTATATAGAGGACATTACATTGACTTTGAAGCCAAGGAAACACGACAAAAGAATGCTATTCCAATGAAGAATTTTCACCTTCATCAGATTCAGCATATGGAACAAGTCCTTGCCCAGCAAGGAATTTGCTTTGTGCTCCTGCACTTTTCTTCTCAGCAAGAAACTTATTTATTGCCGGCTATTGACTTGATTCGTTTCTATCATCAAGACAAGGGACAAAAGTCAATGCCACTTGGATATATTCAAGAATATGGATATTTGATTGAGCAAGGCGCCTTTCCTCAAATTCCCTATCTCGACATTATCAAAGAACATTTACTAGGTGGTAAAACAAGATGAACAAACAAACTATCCTGCGAATAGCTAAGTATGCAAGTATCGGCTTCTTAACTGTATTTATCGCAGCTGTTGTCCTAGGCGGAGGGCTTTTTCTCTACTATGTTAGCAAAGCTCCGTCTCTGTCCGAAAGTAAACTAGTCGCTACAACTTCAAGTAAGATATACGATAACAAAGACGAACTGATTGCCGATCTTGGAGCAGAACGTCGTGTCAATGCACAATCAAATGAAATTCCAACGGAATTAGTTAATGCTATTATTTCCATTGAAGACCATCGTTTCTTTAATCACCGTGGAGTTGATACTATTCGTATCCTTGGGGCAGCATTGAGAAATCTTCGAGGTGGAGGGGGTCTCCAAGGAGCTTCAACCTTGACTCAGCAATTGATTAAGTTGACTTATTTTTCTACTTCAACTGCTGATCAAACCTTGTCGCGTAAAGCTCAAGAAGCTTGGCTAGCTGTTCAACTAGAACAAAAAGCAACCAAGCAAGAAATCCTGACCTACTACATAAACAAAGTCTACATGTCTAACGGTAACTACGGAATGCAAACCGCAGCCCAAAATTACTATGGAAAAGACTTGAAGGACTTAAGCTTGCCACAGTTAGCACTCTTGGCTGGAATGCCTCAAGCGCCAAACCAATATGATCCTTATTCCCATCCAGAAGCTGCTCTAGAGCGTCGTAACTTGGTACTTTCAGAAATGAAAGGGCAAAAATACATTAGTGCAGAAGATTATGAAAAAGCTATTAATACTCCCGTCACTGACGGTCTCCAAAGTTTGAAGTCAGCCAATAGTTATCCAGCTTATATGGACAACTACCTCAAAGAAGTAATCGACCAAGTTGAACAAGAAACTGGTTACAACCTTCTTACCACAGGTATGGAAGTCTATACTAATGTCGACAAAGATGTTCAGCAGCGACTTTGGGATGTTTATAACACAGATGAGTATGTCGCTTATCCAGATGATGAACTTCAAGTAGCTTCTACTATCGTTGATGTAACAAATGGTAAAGTCATTGCTCAGTTAGGTGCCCGTCACCAATCAAGTAATGTATCTTTCGGAATCAACCAAGCCGTTGAAACCAACCGTGACTGGGGTTCTACTATGAAACCAATCACTGACTATGCTCCCGCTTTAGAATATGGAGTCTATGACTCTACTGCAACTATAGTACATGATGTTCCTTATAACTATCCAGGTACTGATACTCCCGTCTACAACTGGGATAAAGGCTACTTTGGAAATATTACAATCCAGTATGCACTTCAACAGTCACGTAATGTCACAGCTGTTGAAACCCTAAATAAGGTTGGTTTAGATAGAGCGAAAACCTTCCTAAATGGCTTAGGTATCGATTATCCAAGCATCCACTATGCAAACGCCATTTCAAGTAATACAACAGAATCTAACAAACAATACGGTGCAAGCAGTGAAAAAATGGCTGCAGCCTATGCTGCTTTTGCCAACGGTGGTATTTACCACAAGCCAATGTATATCAATAAGGTCGTCTTCAGTGACGGTAGTGAAAAAGAATTTTCAGATGCTGGTACACGAGCTATGAAAGAAACAACTGCTTACATGATGACCGAAATGATGAAAACTGTCTTGGCATACGGAACTGGTCGTGGAGCCTATCTCCCATGGTTAGCGCAAGCTGGTAAGACAGGTACTTCTAACTACACAGATGATGAAATTGAAAAACACATCAAAAACACTGGCTATGTAGCTCCAGATGAAATGTTTGTTGGTTATACTCGTAAGTATTCTATGGCTGTATGGACAGGTTATTCGAATCGTTTAACTCCTATCGTTGGAGATGGTTTCCTAGTTGCAGCTAAAGTTTATCGCTCAATGATAACGTATCTATCAGAAGATACTCATCCAGAAGACTGGACGATGCCAGACGGACTTTTCAGAAACGGGGAATTTGTATTCAAAAATGGAGCTCGCCCAATATGGACTGAACCCTCTACTCAACAATCCTCAACAGCTGAAAGTTCAACTACACAGGCAAGTACTACGGTAGGTCAACAACCCAATAATGCTCCAGCAACCGATCCTAATCAAGGACAAGCTGGTCAGACTGTTCAGCAAACACAACCAGTACAACCAACGCCACAAAATCCACCAGTTCAACAGCAACCACAACAGTAAGATAAAAGAAAATCCTGAGAATAAAGGCTCAGGATTTTTTCTTCAACAAAATAGGATCTGTCATATCTAAAAGCGGTGACCGGCACCAATTCATTTTCGATAAACCAAAAGAAGTTAGCGAACAACTAACTTCTTTTTATCTTATTTCACATGTTTTGCAAGTTCTTCTTGCGCTTTTTTATTGGATTCTGCTTTTTCTTTCATCCATTTTTCTTGAGCTTTTTGGTATTCATCTGCAGTGACTGCCTTGTCTTGAAGTTCCAAGTATTTATACAAGAGTGGCTCACTTGTACCTTTGTTTCCTGACAATGCAAACGGTATTGTAAATGGTACCATCTTAGACAAGATTGGACGCCCTGTACGAGATGTAGTTGGAATAATCAAAGCACTATCTGTCAACCAAGCTTGAGCTGCAGCGTATTTATCATATCGTTTAGCAACATCTGTAGCCTCATCACCAGCTTCAGTAACCAATTTCTCGTAGTCATATAGACCTACTTTTTTAGCAGCTACATTATCTTTCCCTGAGTCAAATCCTAAATATGTTTTAGTACTTTCTCCTACAGATGGTTTGATGATATCAAGGTAAGTTGATGGATCGGCAAAGTCTGGACCCCAACCGACATTATCTGATAAATCCCAGTCTTCTCCAGCAGCATTTTCAGCAAAATATGTAATATTGTTTACTTCATCTTTTTGTAGTTGTTGAATATCAATAATGACATTATCAGTTCCTAAAGTCGCTTCCAAGGATTGTTTCATAGATTGCACGCGCTGAACTTTTGTAGTTGCTGTTTGGTCAACAGGCATATCTAGGTGAATTGGGAATTGGACTCCTTCTGCTTGTAAGGCTGATTTAGCTTTAGCAAATTCAGCCTTGGCTTTTTCTGGATTATAGAGACCATCTTGTGCATCGGCAAGATTGACATCCTTCCATTCATCCCCATAAGTCACCAATTTTTCTTTGACCATATCGCCAAAGTTTTTCCCATCTGCTTGAACAAATGTTGGTGGAACAAAGAGATTGCGCAAGATTTTGCTTGCTCCAGTTTCTCCATTCAGCTGAGAGGCATAAGCTGTACGGTCAAAACCAAAGGCAATAGCTTGGCGGAAATCCTTGTTTAAGAGAGCTTTTTTAGTAGATGTCTTTTGTTCGTCGCTGGTCTTAGATGTGTATTTATAAGATTGGCGGTCAATATTTGTACCAACTAGATACGTAACAGAGTCTTGTTGAGTATAGACAATATTGTCTTTCAGCTCTTTTTCAAGTTCTGCAAAACTTGCACTTGTTGGATAGAGACGAGCTGCTGTAAGGCTACCATCTTTAAAGTTTTCTGCAGGTTTACTAGTATCTTGACCATCCCAGAATGACAATTTGATCTTGTCAATATGCACATTATCCTTATCCCAGTAGTTCGGATTTTTCGCAAATTCAACAGAAGATTTGGTCACAATAGATTTCAACAAATAAGGACCATTGTACAAGATACTACTTGGATCCGTAGCTTTGGCAAAATCATCCCCTTTTGAGTTCAAAAACTCTTCATTAACTGGCGCAAGCACACCCATGGTTGTTTTTGAGTTCCAAAAACTTTCAGGTTTGTTCAACGTGTATTGGACTGTTTGATCATCAAGGGCTTTAATCCCGACTTGAGAAAAATCTTTAATTTCCCCTTTAGCATAAGCATCCAGACCTTTGATTGAATCTTGTACCAAGTAAAGGGCTTCTGCTTTCTTATCTGTTGCATATTTAAGACCTGTCACAAAGTCTTGAGCCTTAACAGGAGCATACTCTTCTCCCTCAGATGTATACCACTTGGCATCCTGACGAATCTTATAAGTATAAGTCAAGCCATCCTTAGAAACTGACCAGTCCTCTGCCATTGAGGGAATAAGGTTCCCGTATTTATCATTTTCAAGCAATCCATCAATCACATTACTAGTAATGTCGGCAGTTGCTGCCTTACCAGTTGTCAAATAGTTGAGATTATCTGGATGTGTCTCGTATGTAAATGCAAAGGTCTGCTCACCTTTAGTAGCAGAACCACCCGAGCAAGCCGCTAAGACACCTGCTGCTAATAAAGTTACTCCCGCAAAAGCCAATACTTTCCTTGTTTTCATAGTCTTCTCCTTTGTTTTTTTATTCATTATAGCCCCTTTTTTGAGTCCTGTCAATACAATTTTCTGAATTTTTGAAAATTATTTTTTAAACAATAGGTTTGCAAAAATATGAATAATATCAAAAATACCTCAACTACATTAGGTAGTCAAGGAATTATCAATCACATTTCTAAATAGCAACTGGTAATAGTTCTAGGTGTTTAATCTAACTCATTTCTTACACACTGTAAAGCTGCTCCAATTACTTGGTGCATATCGTAATAACGATAGTGTCCTAAACGACCACCAAAGATAACATTCCCTTGCTCATCAGCCAATTTTTTATATGATTTATACAAATGATTATTACGATCATTATTAACTGGATAATAAGGCTCATCACCTTTTTCCCATGTTTTAGAATGTTCCTTAGTAACGATAGTCTTTTCTTGATTCCCAAACTCAAAATGTTTGTGTTCAATAATACGTGTATATGGAGTTTCTGCATCTGTATAGTTCACAACTGCATTTCCTTGGTAATTTTCCATATCCAAGGTCTCATTTTCAAAACGAAGACTACGATACTCTAGTTCACCCAACTTATAGTCAAAGAATTCATCAATCATACCAGTAAAGACGATCTTAGGGAAGTCCTTCATATATTGTTCTTTATTGGCAAAGAAATCAACATTTGTTTCTACATCAATGTTTTCATGATCCAACATTTTTTCAACTATTTGAGTGTAACCACCAATTGGAATCCCTTGATAGGTATCATTAAAATAGTTGTTATCATAGGTCAGGCGTACTGGCAAACGGCGAATGATAAAGGCTGGAAGTTCCGTAGTTGGCTTGCCCCACTGTTTCTCTGTATAATCTTTGATTAATTTTTCGTAGATGTCTGTACCTACAAGAGAAATAGCCTGTTCTTCCAAATTTTCAGGAGTTTTGCCATTTAAAACAGCACGTTGCTCATCAATCTTAGCCTGTGCTTCTGCTGGCGTTACAACTCCCCAAAGTTTATTGAAGGTATTCATATTAAAAGGGAGGTTATAAATCTCACCCTTATAGTTTGCAACTGGAGAGTTTGTGTAACGGTTAAACTCTGCAAACTGATTTACATAATCCCAAATCTCCTTATCAGAAGTATGGAAGATATGAGCACCATACTGGTGAACTTGAATTCCTTCCTCTTCACGGGTATAGATATTACCCGCGATATGATTCCGTTTTTCAATGACTTTTACTTTTTTTCCTTTTAGGGCTGCTTCATGGGCAAATACTGCACCAAAAAGACCAGCACCAACGACAAGATAATCGTACATAACCTCCTCCTTTTATTTTTTAACAAACTGTTATAGCAATTGTACAAGATGGATAACTTTAATCGATGTTACAATTGCATGTTTTACATCTCAAGTCCATACTTCTTGTCCATAGACTTCTGTCAAAAGGACCTTGCTTTCTTGCTTAGATTTTAAACCATCATCCACACCAAATACGATATGCGAATGAATATCAATCATTTTGTCTTATTTTCCTTCCATCACATCATTGATTGCAGCCTTGACTGACTCTAAACTGCTATCACTTATCTCCATCATGTAAAGGTTGCTATCAGGCATGGCATAGGATGGCAAATCCATACGCCCTGTTCCTTTAAGATCTTGCGAATTAATCTTATAAGTTCCACCACTCTCAAGTTGGGCATTGGCCAGGTTCATCATGGTTTCAAGTGGCATATTGGTTTGCACGGAATCTTGTAGCCCCTTTATAATACTGTCATAATTTTTCAAAGCTTCTGTCGAAGTTAACTTTTGCAGAATTGCAACAATGACTTTTTGCTGGTTACGACCACGATCTCGGTCTCCATCTGCCAATGAATAACGCTCACGTACAAAGCTAAGAGCTTGCTCCGAGTCAAGATGAACATTCCCTACAGGATAGAACTTCCCATTTGTATGAGCAGTAAATTCTTGATCATTATGAACATCAACTCCACCGAGAAGATCTATTAATTTCAAGAAAGAAGTGAAATTCAAACGAGCGTAATAGTTCAAGTCAATACCGTAGAGATTTTCCAGGGTATGAATGGAAGCATCTACTCCATAAATCCCCGCATGGGTCAACTTATCTTTTTGGTTGTTACCACCATCTGCAATTGGAACATAGGAATCACGAGGGGTCGTTGTCAAAAGAATCTTTTTCGTTTCGCGATTCACTGTCATAATGATATTGACATCCGAACGAGAAACCGAACTGATTGGACCGTAAGTATCAATTCCACTGATATAAACATTGAAACTGTCACCCTTGACATCTTTTGGAGTTTCAACCGTCTTGGTTAATTCTTTGGTATAGATTTTCTTAATTTTTGAAGCATAGTCAGGATATTCTGATTCGATAATGTTTTCAAAGACACTGTTTAGAATGATTGCCTTTGTATCACCAGCTAGCAAACTCTTATAGGCCGCAAGATAGGAACTACTTTCTTCGACTGTCAATTCCTTATTTTGAGTCGCTTTCAGATCATTCATCAACTGTTGGATATTATCCTTATCCGTCCCAGTCGGTCCCATCACACTGGTTACCTGACTGATATTATCAATTGAACTATCTGCTAATACCGCAATACTCATCGAATAATGTGAGTAGTTCGATGTCGCATTTAAGCGACTGGTAAAGCCAATAAACTGACTTACAGCAAAGAGAGAAGTTCCATTAATCAAAATACCAAGTAATAATAAAATCAGCGTTAGATTTTTAGCTTTCTTAGACCGAATTAAAAAGAAGCAAAAGATGGCTAAGGCTACAATTAAGACAGCAACCACTATATTGAGATATCGGAAGGCTAGCATATTATACTTGAAAATCAAAAACAATAAAAAGACTGCTAGTAATGCATAGATAGCTAGCAACCCCCAACTAATCAATATTTTTGTTTTACCCTTACGAGCTCGCTTCGAAGATCTACTCACGATATACCTCTATTATCAATTTTTATTTCATTTTATTATATCATAAAAAAATACACTTGCGGGGTAAATCCGCTTAGGTAAGGCATTTTCATCTTCTTTCCGAAACATTCTTTTTGACTTGCAACCAATTACATCAATAAATTTACTATATAAACATCAAAACAAGGTCCCTTACGGAACCTCGCTCATCTATTTGACATGATTTTCTGCTTCTTTTTGAGCTTTTTCGATTGCTTTTTTACTTTCTTGCTCCCATTTAGTCTTAGCTTCTTCAAACTGTTTGATTGTCACAGTATCTTTTTGCAGTTTCATATACTTGTAGTTATTGCCATCACCCTTGATACCGACCATTGAGTACCCTCTTGTAAATGGCGTTACTTTGGTTACAGATGCTGTTCCACCACTTGACATGGCTGACATAATCAGAGAATTGTCAATCATCCAAGCCTGTGCTTCAGCGTATTTTTCATAGCGTTTGGCGACATCTTTATTTTCACTATCTGCATCTTTGAGCATCTTGGTGTAGGTATCAAGACCCAGGCTAGCAATTTTAGCTTTATCTTCCTGAGCATCTAAACCAAAAATCTTTAGATAGAAGCCATCCTCGGCATTGAAAGGATTGAGATAAGTTGACGGATCTTGGTAATCACCTACCCAACCATCAAAGTTCAAATCGTAGTCTCGATCAGCTGGAGTCGGCGCCAAAAAGGCTACGTTATTAAAATCATCCGTTGAAAGTTGCTGAACATCAATGACAATGTTATCAGCACCTAAAACTGACTCTAGAGTCTGCTTAACAGAGTTCATGCCTGTCACAGCATTTTTACTTGTTTGATCAACAGCCACATCCAAGTGAATAGGGAAAGTCACACCTTGACTGGCCAATTCTTTTTTAGCTTCTGCAAATTTTGCTTGGGCTTTTTCTTTGTTAAAGTAGGCATCCTGAGCATCTGCCAAGTTAATACCTGACCATTCTGTTCCGTAGTTGACCAATTTAGAAGCGACTACTTCTCCAAAGGTCTTGTCTCCCACTTGGACAAATGTAGGAGGTACTAGGGTGTTACGAAGGGTCTTGCTAGCTGCTTCTTCCCCATTTGACTGAGCAGAGTAGGCTGTGCGATCCAAGGCAAAGTTCACCGCTTGACGGAAGTTCTTGTTCAAAACAGCTGTCTCAGTTGATTTCTTCTGCTCATCTGTCGTTTTAGATGTATGGTTGTAAGCCTTACGGTTGACGTTGAAATTGAAGTACCAAGAAGTCTTGTCCTGCAAGCTATAAACGATATTATCCTTATATTTTTCTTTGGTCTTGGCGAAGTTAGAACTATTTGGATAAACCCCAGCGATTGAATAGGCTCCACTTTCAAAGTTACGGATGGTCAATTCTTGGTCTGAGCCATCAAAGTAAGCCAATTTCACGTGTTCAATCGATACTTTGTCATAATCGTAGTAATGCGGATTTTTCACATACTCGATCGATGATTTTGATGTGAAATCTTTTAACAAATAAGGTCCACTGTAAAGAATGCTATCTGGAGATAGAGTCCCAAAATCTTTCCCTTTTGAGTTTAAAAACTCTTCATTTACTGGGAAAAGAATACTGTTGGTCGTTTTTGAGTTCCAGTAAGGTTCTGGGCGTGCCAAAGTATACTCAACAGTCTGGTCGTCAATCGCCTTCACCCCAACCTTAGAAAAGTTAGAATCCGCTCCTGTAATATAATCATTCAAGCCCTTGATTGAATTTTGAATCAAGTCAATGGCCTGTGATTTATTGTCCACTGCGTACTTAATACCTGTCACAAAATCTTGTGCCTTGACTGGAGCGTACTCTTCACCGTCAGCCGTGAACCATTTGGCATCTTTTCTCAATTTATAGGTATAAGTCAGACCGTCGCTTGACACAGACCAGTCTTCTGCCAAAGATGGAACTAGGTTTCCGTGGTTGTCATTTTCAAGCAAACCATCAACTAGGTTAGTAATAATAGCTGTATTATCAGCGTAGTAGTCTAATAAATAGTTAAATGTAGTTGGATTTCCACTAAAGGTTGATGAGTAAGTTTTTGTATCTGAACCAGATTGTCCGCAAGCACTTAAAAGCAAGGCAGCTGCAACAGTCAGGCCTGCACTAAGGATACGCTTTTTTGTAGTCATCTTCTTTCTCCTTTATGTTAGTTTTTATAACATAGGTTTATTTTACCAAAATAGTGGAAATTTGTAAAGTTAATTGAATTTCTAGAATGAAAGTTTATAAACTTTTGTTATAAAAAACAAAGGATTTCTGCCTTTCATACAGTCCTCCCTTGTTTTTATACGATTTCGATTTTAGATTTTTCTGTAAAAAATGTTTATAGTAACTCCACACAGAAAGCATCCCATGGAGCTAAGATTTGTTTTTCAAAGGCTTCCTGAGCCGTGGTGTTTTCAATCAAGACCGATTTGACTTTTCCTTCTACGGTCAAGTCTTGTTCTTCATTGGACAAGTTAGCCACAACTAGGAAACGATGGTCCCCATCTTTACGGATATAGGCAAAGACCTTGTCAGTTGTTTCCAAGAGTTCAAAGTTAGCTCGAATCAGCCAGCTATTCTCCTTACGTATTTGGACCAGTTTCTGATAGGTATAGAAAATAGAATCTGGATTTGCCAGCGCTTCTTGAACGTTGATTGCTTGATAGTTTGGATTCACTGCCAACCAAGGTTGACCTGTTGAGAAACCAGCATTTTTGCTCTCGTCCCATTGCATAGGGGTACGGGCATTGTCACGACCAATGACACGGATACTGTCCATGATTTCTTCCATCGGAACACCTTTTTCAAGAGCTTCACGCGCATAGTTGAGGGATTCAATATCTTCTACTTGATCCAGCGTTTCAAACGGATAATTTGTCATCCCAATTTCCTCACCTTGGTAGATATAAGGAGTCCCTCTCATGAGATGAAGCAAGATAGCAAAGGCTTTGGCAGATTTTTCGCGGTATTCATGGTCATTTCCCCAGATTGATACGATACGAGGAAGGTCATGATTGTTCCAGAAGAGCGAATTCCAGCCATCCTCAACTCCTAACTCTGTCTGCCATTTGTTGAAAATCTCTTTTAACTTAGCAATATTCAGTTCTTTTTGATAGTGCCATTTAGGCTGACCTTCCTGATACTGAAGACCGATATGTTCAAAATGGAAGACCATAGACAATTCTTGCCCCTTTGGATCTGAGTAGAACTTGGCAATCTCGGGCGTTGCTCCCCAAGTCTCCCCTACTGTCAAGAGATCCTTATCTCCAAAGGTCGCCTGATTCATTTCCTTGAGATAGGGGTGAAGCATAGGACCATTATTGACTACCTTCTCGTCAGGAATTTTCCCAATCATGTCAATGACATCCATGCGGAAACCACCAATGCCTTTATCAATCCAGAAGTTCATCATCTCATAAATTTTCTGGCGAAGTTTTTCATTTTCCCAGTTGAGATCCGGCTGTTTCTTACTGAAAAAGTGAAGATAGTATTGACCTGACTTTTCATCGTATTCCCAAGCAGATCCGCTAAAGATAGAATCTAGGTCGTTAGGCTCATTCCGCCAGATATAGTAGTCTCGCTCAGGGCTGTCAGGATTTTCACAGGCCTCTACAAACCAGGCATGTTCATCCGAGGTATGATTGACCACCAAGTCCATGATAATACGGATATCACGCTTCTTAGCTTCCGCGATCAGTTGGTCCATATCCTCCATGGTCCCAAAAATAGCCGCAATCGCTTGATAATCAGCAATATCGTAGCCATTATCATCCATCGGGCTGTCATAAACAGGAGAAAGCCAAATCGCTGTAATTCCTAACTTGGCTAGATAGTCTAACTTACTGGTAATTCCTGGCAAATCGCCAATTCCATCTCCGTTGCTATCCATAAAGCTCTTAGGATAAACTTGATAGACTACGGCATTGTGCCACCATTTTTCTTGCATCTTCTTACCTCATTATTTTAATAATCTGTAGTCTATGATAGCGCTTTTTAAAATTTTATGCAAGCGTTTGCCTAATCTTTTTGATTCCTTTTTTAACTCCATAGTTTCCTAACTGCCAATTTTTTATTATAATAGAGGTCAGAGGTAAAAAAATGAAAAAACAAGCTTTTAGTTCTGAACAATATTTGAATCTTCAACGCGACCATATCTTGGAGCGCATTAATCAATTTGACGGCAAGCTCTACTTAGAGTTTGGCGGTAAAATGTTAGAAGATTTCCACGCTGCTCGTGTCCTTCCTGGTTATGAGCCTGACAACAAAATCAAGCTCTTGCAAGAATTGAAAGAGCAGGTTGAGGTTGTGATTGCTATTAATGCTAGCAACATCGAACATTCCAAGGCACGTGGTGACTTGGGCATTTCTTATGACCAAGAAGTTCTTCGTTTGATTGACAAATTCAATGAATTGGGAATTTTTGTTGGCTCCGTTGTCATCACACAGTACGCTGGTCAACCAGCTGCAGATGCCTTCCGCAACCAACTTGATAAAAACGGAATTGATTCTTATCTTCATTATCCAATCAAAGGATATCCGACGGATATGGATCACATCATTTCACCCGAAGGAATGGGGAAAAATGACTACATCAAAACCAGTCGTAACTTGATTGTCGTAACCGCTCCTGGACCTGGTTCTGGAAAATTGGCAACGTGTATGTCCAATATGTACCACGACCAAATCAATGGCATCAAGTCTGGCTACGCTAAATTTGAAACCTTCCCAGTTTGGAATCTTCCCCTTCATCATCCAGTCAACTTGGCTTATGAAGCTGCTACAGCTGACCTTGATGATGTCAACATGATTGATCCTTTCCATCTTCAAACCTATGGAGAAACCACTGTCAACTACAACCGTGATATCGAAATCTTCCCAGTGCTCAAACGTATGTTGGAACGTATCCTTGGTGAATCTCCATACGCTTCACCAACAGACATGGGTGTCAACATGGTTGGTTTCGCTATTACAGATGATGAGGCTGCTATCGAAGCTTCTAAACAAGAAATCATCCGCCGTTACTATCAAACTGTTCTTGATTTTAAAGCCGAAAAAGTTGGCGAAGCTGCTGTCAAGAAAATCGAGTTGCTTATGAACGACCTCGGTATCACACCTGCAGACCGTAAGGTTGCTGTTGCTGCACGCCAAAAAGCAGAAGAAACTGGCGGACCAGCTCTAGCCCTTGAATTGCCAAATGGGGAAATTGTCACTGGTAAGAACTCAGAACTCTTTGGTCCTACAGCCGCTGCTCTTATCAACGCCATCAAGAAATCAGCTAACATTGCCAAGGAAGTAAAACTAATCGAGCCTGAAGTTGTTAAGCCAATCCAAGGTCTTAAAATCGATCATCTCGGTAGCCGTAATCCACGCCTACATTCAAATGAAATTTTGATTGCACTTGCTATCACAGCTACAGAAAATCCTGATGCTGCTCGTGCTATGGAAGAACTTGGCAACCTCAAAGGAAGCGAAGCCCACTCAACCATCATCTTAACCGATGAAGACAAGAATGTCCTTCGTAAACTGGGTATCAACGTAACCTTTGACCCTTACTACCAATACGACCGCTTGTATCGCAAGTAAAGATTTCAACCTCTCCACTCTCGGAGAGGTTTTCTCTCTGCCTCAGGAGCCGGCTTTATGTTATAATGAAAGAAGAAAATTGAAAGGATTTACCATGTCAAAAGAAGTTATTGTTGAAAGTTTTGAACTTGACCACACCATTGTTAAGGCACCCTATGTTCGCTTGATTGGAGAAGAATCAGGGCCAAAGGGAGATGTCATCTCCAACTTTGATATTCGCTTGGTCCAACCAAATGAAGACTCTATCCCTACCGCTGGCCTTCACACTATCGAGCACCTCTTGGCCAAGCTCATCCGTACCCGTATTGACGGCATGATTGACTGTTCACCATTTGGCTGCCGTACAGGCTTCCACATGATTATGTGGGGACGCCATACTAGCGCTGAGATTGCAGCAGTTATCAAGGATTCGCTGAAGGAAATCGCTGAAACCACTACTTGGGAAGATGTTCCTGGAACAACCATCGAATCTTGCGGAAACTACAAGGATCACAGCCTCTTTTCTGCTAAAGAATGGGCTAAACTCATTCTAGAACAAGGAATTTCAGATGATGCCTTTGAGCGTCATGTCATCTAAACACAAAAAGGAACCAGCTTTTTAGCTAGTTCCTTCTTTTTTTATTCTCAAAATCTTGAGTTAGGCTTTTTCACGAATGACCAAGACACCATCTTCCATATCTGCTTCCAGATGTTTAGCATCTAGATGATCCAAGTGGAAGTCCGTCACCTTATCACGAATTTGTTGTTCCACCACGCGACGGAGTGGACGAACACCCATGACTTCGTCATAGCCTTCTTCTGTGATAAAGTCCTTAGCCGCTTGGCTGACTTCCAAATCAATGTCTTTCTTAGCCAAGGTTTGGTTAACTTCAGCCAACATCAAGTCCACAATCTTAGAAAGGTCTTCCTTATTCAAGTGTGAGAACTCGATAACTGCGTTAAAGCGGTTAAGGAACTCTGGGCGGAAGAATGGTTTCAAACGATCCATCAATTCTGGTTTATCTGCATCTTCGGTCAAGTTGGCTTCATAGCCAAATCCAGCATTTGATGTCGCGATAATGACAGTGTTCTTAAAGTTCACGGTATTTCCTTGACCATCAGTCAAACGACCATCATCCAATACTTGGAGGAGAAGGGTGATTACTTGAGGATCAGCCTTTTCGATTTCGTCCAAGAGAATGATAGAGTAAGGATTGCGACGAACACGTTCTGTCAAGGTATTGCTATTGTCATCATACCCCACATAACCGGCTGTTGTACCGATTAACTTAGATACAGCTGTGCGGTCACTGTATTCAGACATATCCAAGCGGATGATCGCATCCTTGGTTCCAAACATATCCAGTGCCAATTGCTTAGCGAGCTCGGTCTTACCAACCCCAGTTGGACCTACAAAGAGGAAGCTACCGATTGGGCGATTGCCTTCATCAAAACCAGCACGGTTACGACGGATAGCACGAGCTACTGCTTCTACTGCCTTATCTTGGCCGATAACCTTGTGTTCCAAACGATGAGCCATATCTTTTAGGCGTTCGATATCAGATGCCCCCATTTGAGACACTGGGATACCAGTCATACGTTCTACAGACTCAGCCACATCGTTGATGCTTGCAGTCACTTTCATGTCTTCTGTGTGGTTTTCGACTTTTTTCTCCAATTCTGCAATGCGTGTTTTAGCATTAAGAGCTGCTTCAAAATCTTCTGCCTCAACAGCTTTTTCTTGCTTGTCTTTTTCTGCCTCGATTTCCCGTTCAACAGCATGAACATCTGTTACTGGATGTTGGGCTGCCAAGTGAGCTGCCGTTACATCGACAAGGTCGATAGCCTTATCTGGCAAACTACGTTGAGGAATGTATTGGATCGAATAATCCACTGCTGCTTTCAAGACTTCATCAGGCAAGATAACATTGTGGTGTTGTTGATAGAGGTCACGAATTCCTTGAAGGATTTTAAAGGTATCCTCTGCCGAAGGAGCATTGACCTTGACTTCGTTGAAACGACGAGCAAGAGCTGCATTCTTCAAAATAGTGTTACGATATTCGTCTTGAGTTGTCGCTCCAATAACGGTCAATTCACCACGGGAGAGGGCTGGCTTGAGAATATCCGCGAGCCCCTTAGAACCACTGTCTCCACCAGTGCTACCAGCACCAAGGATTTGGTGAATTTCATCAAAGAAGAGGATAATATTCCCTGCTTCTTTGACCTCATTGACTAAGTTTTGAACGTTTTCTTCAAAACTACCACGGTATTGAGTCCCAGCCTCAAGGCCTGAGATATCAATGGAAATAATTTCCTTATTCTTAATAGCAGCTGGAACATCACCATTCACAATAGCTTGTGCTAAACCTTCGACAACTGCTGTCTTACCAACACCTGCGTCTCCAACCAAAACAGGATTGTTTTTGGTACGACGTGAGAGGATTTCAGATGTTTCTTGAATTTCCTTGTTTCGTCCGATAACAGGATCCAGCTTGCCCTCACGAGCTTCTGCAGTCAAGTTTCGACCTAGTTTTGCAAGGACACCGTCTTGTTTCATACCTGATACCTGTTGTGGCATTTTTCCATCAACTTCTGCATTTCCTGGTAATTGACCAGTCGCACGATAGTGAGCAAACTCCTCAGGTGTGACTTCACGTCCATTAATCAAGTAACGGCGATTTTCAGAACTATATCCTCTCATACCACCCATCAATTGGTTAAATAAATCATCCATGTTGTTAAAATTATTAAAGTTGTTGTTCATATTCTTTACCTCTTTTTGTTATTTATTATTACTGATATTGACTATCTTTGACCTTTGCTTTAAAAAATTTAGACTAGCTAAATCGCTAATCTACGTACTATTTCTGGTTTTTCTTTTTCAAGCAGGAGTAGACTATCTTTACTTCTGAAGATTTGTAGATTAAACATAGACCCCACCTCTTTCTATTTTACTTTAAATAAGTGTTCTAGTAAGGCTTTCATTTACCTTACGTTCATAATATACTACATTAGTCAGAAAAGGTCAAGTATTTTGACTTTAATTGACCAATATTTTTTAAAAAGCAAAAACACCCTGAAACATCAGGGTGCCATTCTTACATCAAATATAAAATTGCTAACGTTAAGAGACTTGCTAGAAGCCCCACTCCCCAAAATAAGAAGTCAACCTTCCACTCGCTCCAAGGATTTCCTTTACCAGACAATCCTCCAAGTTCAAAATGGTGATGCACAGGCGTCATACGGAAAATACGTTTGCCACCAGTCATTTTGAAATAGCCGACTTGCATCATGACCGAAGTTGTTTCAAAGACATAAACAATTCCGATAATCAAGAGAGTCCATTCTTGGTGAAGGGCCATAGAGATAGCTGCCAGCATTCCACCGAGTGCCAAACTTCCCACATCTCCCATAAAGACCTTAGCAGGCTTATGGTTAAAGACAAAGAAACCAAGCAAACCACCAATCATGGCAAGAATCACTAGAAGGATATCCATCTGACCTTGAACATAGGCAATAACTCCATAGGCAGACAAACTAATTACAACGGAAATACTAGCTAAACCGTCAATACCGTCTGTCAAGTTTACTGCGTTTGAAAAACCGACTAGCCAGAAAAGAGCGAAGACAATATAGAAAATCCCTAGATGTACTTGGTAACCAAAGACAGAAAGCATATCGCCCCCACGCTCATAGAAAAGATAGAAGATAACTCCACCTAGAAGCTGAAGAGCCAATTTCTGCTTAGGATTAAGTCCCTCATTGATCTTACGAAAGACCTTGAGAAAGTCGTCTAAAAATCCGATTAAACCATAAAGAACCAAGATAAATAAAATCATACCGACATTATTGCTGAGTTGGTTACTAAATAAGGCAATAAAGAAGGCAACTAAAACAGAAGCAATTAAGAAAACCAAACCTCCCATTGTAGGAGTCCCAGCTTTTGCCTGGTGCTGTTTGACATCCTCATGCATCTGCTGGCCTGTAATTTGCGCCTTTCTATAAAATTGGATAAAGGCCGGAATTCCTACTAAAGTTAGTAAAAATGTCACAATTCCAGCACTAATAGAAATAAACATATTAGTCTCCTAAAGTTAATTTAATTTTTTTAATGTTTTTGATAGCTGTATTAGTCCGAACATCTTGCTTCTGAACGACGGAACCTGAACCTTCAAATTCCAGTTCAATATCCAACCATTTAGCAAAGGTCTCGGCAGTCTCTTTTTTCCAGCCATACATGTCTGGAATTTCTTCTACCTTATCCGATAAAAGGAGAACTTGTTGGTTTGGTGCAAGATTAGTCCCTTCTTCTACAGAAGTCTCTTTAATCTTTGTTCCAGTACCTACAACGATTGGTTGCACAATATTTCGGCGTAAGGCTTCCGCCAACTCACCAGGTGAAATATCCTTGATGCTAGGCATTGCATAAGAAGATTCTGTCGTAACTTTATCTAAATTCTTGGCTGGAGATTGAAGATTGAGAGATTCTTTCATAGCTGAAGCCCGCTCCAAGATTGGGTTGGCAAATTCTCCCAACTGGATACCTGAATAATGTTCAGGTTGTTGAACCGTTACATACAAGATAAAATCAGGATTTTCAGCAGGGTTCATAGCCACAACCGAGAAAATGTAATTGGTCGAACCAACTAAGTAGCCTCCATTTTTCTCGTCAGCGATTTGGGCTGTACCAGACTTGAGGGCTACATTTTGACCTGGAACATTGACAGTTGCTTTTCCTGTACTATGATTATACATAGTTCCATATCTAGGATCCGTTCCTACCAAGACCATGTGAGTCCGAGTTTGGCCAGCCGCATCTTTCGAAACTGGATTCCCTACAATTTCTTTTTGAGATCTACGAACGGTTTGATCATTTGGATCATACAAGGCCGTAATAAATTTAGGCTCTAGCATGATGCCATCATTGGCAATGGCTGTAAAGGCACGAATCATTTGCGTCTGAGTTACTGAAATCCCTTGTCCAAATGAACTCTGAGCGATATTGACAATATTGTCAGCTGGAAGTTGGCCTGCATATTCATCTGTCAAACCAAAACGAGTTGGAACCCCAAATTTAAAGCGGTTTAGATAATCCAACCAAGTAGCATCACCCATTTTCTGCTCAAGAAGTGTCATCCCAATATTACTTGAGTGAGCAAACCCTTGAGAAAATGTCATCATACCACCACCGGTCAAACCTTCATTAACGTCCCAATCTCGAATCGTCGCATCCGCTATTTTTAATTCACTGCTATTGAAGTATTCTCCACCTGGGAAAGTATTATTATCAATAGATGCTGCTAGCGTCATGACCTTCATGGTTGATCCTGGTTCGTAGTTACTTTGATAAAGAATATCACGCCAAACAAAATCTTTGGTGATACCATCCTTAGTATCTGCATTAAAGGTAGGTCGTTGGGTGGCAGCGAGAATTTCGCCGGTCTTTGCACTGACCAAGGTTGCGGTCATATACTTACCTTTTACTTTTTCTAAAAAGGCATCCATCTGAGTTTCCATGAAAGATTGGAGCGGACTAGACAATGTTGTATAAACATCCTTGCCATCCACAGTCTGCTGC